>JAKMFF010000223.1 GCA_022425585.1 Candidatus Poseidoniaceae archaeon | reverse complement strand
TGATAATAGTGGTGTGATTTCAGATTCTAATCCAGCGGTGTTTTCTGGTCAAGGTTTGCCTGATAGCCTAGTAAAGGCCAGATTTGATTCAAAATCTGGTCAAATGATTAACTCGACTAGAGTATTAGGTGACGGAACTTGGAGTATGGAAATTAGCGCTAGTCAACTTGGCTCAAAAGATAACCGCGCTATAGTGTTCGAAATGGATGGCCAAATATTCTCTGATGAAACTGGCAGTGATGCACAATTTGCTGTAACAACCAAGTCTGCAGAAGATAGTAACAATTTATTGTTGTACATAATAATTGGAATTGTAATAATAATCGCTCTAGTTGCAGTTGGTATGTTCTTCTTTACCTTTGAAGAATATGAAGATGAAGAGGATTTGACTGGCTTGCAACAGACTACAGAAGATCCGTACGCATGGGCCAAAGCAAAACCAGTTCCATCGATAGTTCAACCCCAAACTGTAAACCAACAACAAGCAGTTGTTCAGCCAGCCCAGCAAGAAGCGGCAGTACCCCAACAAACATCCCAACATCCAGGATGGTTGTGGAATGCTGAACAAAACCAATGGGTGCCAGATCCAGATTATGTAAACAAGAACCAATGATTAGGTGATTGACCATGGCAAGTACCAAACCCGGTGTGCAAGAACGTATTTTGCTACATCTATTGGATTATTCGGACTACAAAAATAGCGTAGAGGTACCGTTTTCATTATCACAAATGGGTATTGCAAATGCCGTGGCAATTGCGCGCTCAAATGTGCCTAGAGCGATTGCAGGTTTGAAAGATCAAGGTCTACTTATTGAAAGACAAGCCCACGTGAAAGGAGTGTCAAGAAAACGAAAGGCATACTTTTTGACGGAATCTGGGAAAACTTTGGCAGAGGATACTTGGAATGAATTACGTTCATTTTCACTACGCTGTATCTTGGAAGAAGGTAAAATAGAATCCACCACCTTGGGAGAAATAAATACTATTTTGCCATTTAGTATGAGGTCAGTTGATATAATCCGCTATATGGATGATAATTGCATAATAGATTCAAGGACTTTATCTGCTGATTTGATAGAGCGTGATTTATCAAAACATGTCGAGAAACAACTGGTCACTTCTCTTGGTGATTTACCTAGACTAAGACATTTTTATGGGCGTGAAAACGAACTTGACAACATGTTTAACCTGCTTGAAGCAAGAGCAACAACTCTACTTGTGCCAGGTATTGCGGGTATTGGTAAGACAACAATGGCCAGCAAATTAATTGAAAGATTTATGCACAGAAGAAACCTTCTCTACCATCGGTGTCAAGACTGGGAAGGTTCTCGTTCCTTTCTAGAGTCGGTTGGCGAATGGTTGGCTAATATTGGAGACTCTACATTTGCTGATTATATTGCGACAACACCAGTTCCAAAACCAGCAGAGGCAGCAAATCTGTTAATCGATGCTCTAGAAGGCACGCCAACGCTAATTGTTGTAGACGATTTCCACAAAGTTTCAGATTCAACTCTTCACCAAATATTCCAAGCAATGGCTCTAGGTTTACTTGGCAGTGAGGAAAAAATAGGCCTCGTATTGTTTTCTCGCTCTTTCAAACCAGTGGTCCCTTCAAAAGATGCAGAGGGCAGAATTGCAAGTTTAGTCTTACCCTTAGATGGATTAGATTCCAATTCAGGTAGAAAGTTGTTAAGCAGTTTCACCGATTTACGAGATGAACAATGGCTATACATCCATGGTATCTCCCGTGGTCACCCACTAGTACTAGAGTTAATCAATCGGGGTGCATCTGCGACAGCTTTTCATGAAACATTAGAAAATTATGTTACAGTAGAAATTTTCTCAAAACTCAGTGCAGAACAGAAAAGAGTCCTATCAGCATTATCGATTTTTAGAGAACCTGTTTCGATTGATGCCTTATCCGAGCAGCAATTAAACATTGACACCTTAGATTCACTTGTCGAACAAGGACTTGCAAGACAGGTTGACTCTGAAATTTATGACGTTCACGATTTAATAAGGGAATTCTTGTTGAGGAGTATAGATGATCAGACAAAATTCGAACTGCATGCAAAATGCAGTAACTGGTACAAAAAATCAAGTCAGACGCCTGGTTTTACCATTGAGTTGATTTTTCACTTACTAAGTTCTGATAACATGGTTGACGCTGCAGATATGATTATTGATAATGGTCGAGTACTAATTTCTCAAGGACATATGGAATTACTCGGTTTGATTGAGTCAATGAATATAGCAGATATCTCTCAAGAGATGTTGGCAAAAATATTACAATTTAAAGGAGAGATTTTGTCCCTTCTGGGTCGCTTTGAG
>JAKMFF010000180.1 GCA_022425585.1 Candidatus Poseidoniaceae archaeon | reverse complement strand
CTGAACGGCCACCAGCATTAACCATGTTTTGCAAAGTGTTAATCATGAATTCTCTGGCGACTGCGTCAAGTCCATTTGACGGCTCATCTGCGATAATTAATTCGGGGTCGTGGATGATACTACAGGCTAACTTAGTTGCCTGTTTCATACCTGTTGAAAAGCCACCGATATCGCGATACCTCTGTTCTCCAAGACCCACATATTGCAAAACTTCGTGGGCTCTAGACATAGCAACTGTAGGATTCATTCCAAGTAATTCTCCTGAGTATTTTACTTGATAGATAGCTTCCATTTCCGGATTAAGCGCGTCATATTCTGGCATGTAACCAATTCTTGAACGAATTGCTGGTCCTTCTGTTCTAATATCATGGCCAAGAACATGTCCTTCTCCTGAAGTGGCTTGAATTAAACCAAGAATGGTTTTGAGAAATGTCGACTTGCCAGCTCCGTTAGGCCCTAGTAATCCTGTGGCCCCTTTTTTGACTTTGAGATTCAGATTTTCCAATGCCATATGAGGACCATAGGACTTGCAAAGGTCCGTGGTATGGATGAGGAATTCATAGTCGGACATGGGGTTCCCAATTCAACGAGGTAACAGACGCCATTTGAATACTGCGCCGTAATGACTGGATTAATCCTCAAGTTTTATTCCATCACGTGTTTTGACAGCAACACCCTTTTTCATGGCTAGAACCTCGTTAGCCGTACACTGAGATACACCGTGACCAATCAAATCACCAGATTCGTTGCAAATAAGACAAGCTTCACCCGGTCGCAGCCAAGGGTCACAAGCAACGGTGAATCCATGGAACACATTGCGACCTTTGCGAACAAATGGTTCTGCATCAGAATCAACCACAATTATTGCCAAACCTTCTCCAGAATACGGATTGATGTCAGTCGCACAAAATTGCGTGGGAAGTTGTCTTCTGCGACGGGAAAAAATTTCAAGTGCTCCGGCATTATTGAGCGATAGGCCTCCATCACCTAATCTAAAACTTGACAGATGTTTTCCAGAAGATGATAGTACATTTTTAATTCGTCCGTATTTATTGATATTAAAGGTTAAATTTGAGGATAATTCATGAGCAGTTGCATGATCAATGTTGAATAATACTGCAAATTTATCAGCGGCCTTGAGCCTGTTTAGTTGTAACCTCGCCTGTTTGAAATCTTCATCATCTCCAATGACCATCATTCCTTCAGTAAATTCACAATCAATAGTCAAGCCCGCATCAGTTATTTTCTCGTAAATTCTTGATTCAAGATTGTCTGCCCGTAATTCAATTGGAATAATCGAGCGCCCTGCTAAACCAAGTGATTCCAATTCTTGTGTCACAACTACCATATCCAACTTATTCTTCCAAATCCAATCAGGACCTTCAACATGACAAAATGGATTCAAGTCTTCCAAACTATACGGCATAAGCCCAATGGGAGTGTTGACCAACAGTTCAATACCAGGGATGAGATGAAGAAGCTTAGCAACTACTTTGTCGCATTTATCTCTCCAAGGGCCAGAATCGCCGTAAAAAATCAGCACATGTTCTGTTCCAATTCCCGTAACATCTCTTTGATGCCAACGTTGCGCTAGAAGGTTTTTAGCAGCAATTATGTGAGGCCGATTTATTGTATCCACACTACCCCATTGTTCTCCGCCCTTGCGTGGAGTCAATTGAGAATTAACCACCCATTGCCAACTATCCTCAAATGAACCCATACTGCTGTAATCCTTTGATGCTGTGGTTTCATCTAACGGCATTTCACTACCGAGAAATTTGGTAAATGATGCCGTAGCAGGGTTTGTTGAAAGCCACAAAAACGCATCTCTAAGTGCTGGGTGTTGATGGCTCCTTTGCTCTACTAGACGCCATATAGTTCCATCTCTAACCGCTTGACGACATCGAGCCAATTCTGCTAATGTGATTTCTAGATTATACTTAGAGAGTAATTTCATACGCTCAACTTTAGGCATTTTTCTTACCGATTCTGGCGTAACTCCACTAATACAAGGCATCATTACTGGCCACTCGATTAATCCTTCCAATTTCTCCGTGCCCCAAGGAGACAAAATTCTGCCATCCCTTGCAAATAAGGCATATGCAGCCGAATCAAATAGATC
>JAKMFF010000214.1 GCA_022425585.1 Candidatus Poseidoniaceae archaeon | reverse complement strand
ACCGCGTCGGCCAATTATATGGAATTCTTAGAAAAGAGATTCCAATCGATTTGGTGCCAAAACTACGTAGTGTCGCATATTCCGACGGAATGCCACCGAGAGCACAAATTTACGCTGATATGATACTTGAATCATTGAAGGAGGGAAGCCAATGAGCGACAAACCAACAAGAGCAGCAAAACCGGTTAAACTCAACGTTATTAATGAACCAAAGGACAGTTACACTGGAGGTCCTTCCTCTCTATGTCCCGGTTGTGGCCACGACCAAATTTCCAATGTCATCATAAACGCTGCATGGGAAAATGGTATTCAACCACACAGAATAGCAAAGATGTCTGGTATTGGATGTTCATCAAAGACCCCAGCATATTATCTGGGCCAGTCTCACGGATTCAATACTGTTCACGGTAGAATGCCGTCGGTAACCACAGGAGCCTATGCTGTGAACAAAGACTTGCTCTACATTGGTGTTTCTGGTGACGGAGACTCTGCATCAATTGGTATTGGTCAGTTAATTCACGCAATTAGAAGGAATATGGATATGGTATACATCGTTGAAAACAACGGCGTTTACGGACTTACTAAGGGCCAGTACTCGGCTACCGCCGACATTGGTTCAAAGAAAAAGAAAGGGCCTATCAATGAAACTCAGCCAATCGATTTGTGTGCTCTGGCAATCAACCTAGGATGCACATTCGTGGCTAGATCGTTTTCAGGCTCAAAAAAGCAACTCAATTCGATTTTAAAAGCTGCAATGTCACACAAAGGATTCGCCTTAATCGACGTTATTTCTCCTTGTGTCACATTCAATAATAACGATGAATCAATGAAGTCTTATGGCTATGTCAAGGAAAATGAAATCACCCTACACATGACAGATTACATCCCCCACTTCAATCCAATAACAGAGGTCGAGGTACCGGAAGGACACTTTAGAGACATTACTCTTCATGACGGTTCAACAATAAGGTTGGAAACAATTTCCAAAGAGCATGACCCAAGTGATGCTGTTGCTGCGTTAACTGCATTACATCAAGCAGAAACCAATGCCAAGCACGTTACTGGTTTACTATACTTTGACAATACCAAAGCCTCGCTGGCTGAAGATTTAGGCTTAGTTGAAAAACCATTGATAGATGTAGCAGACAATGAGTTAAGACCAGACAAATCGACCCTAGACAAAATCAATGCGGCATTCCTTGGTTAAATTTTGTGACCAGAGACCCAATCTGCAATAAAGGAGTACTGACTACTACCTTACATGGGTCCCGTTGCTATAGGCGCTATCGCAATGTCGATTAGTGCCCTGTTTTACGGTGGATATAAACTGAATAAAAGACGCAATCGAAGGCTACTCAGGGAAGCATTGAGAAAAAAATACGCCCCTGACTTACCACCACTCATCAATACTCAAACCAGCAGGACTATGATTGCAGGAGATTCTTCTAACTCTGACAATAGGCCTCCAGTCAGACGAACTAAACAAATTGAAGAGTTAACGGAAAGCGAGTATGATGAATGGCAAGACAGAGATGAGCAACGTGATGCCAACATTATGCAGTTGAGGTTGATTCTAGAGGATATTATCAGCGAACTTCCCGAATTAGAGGAAGAAAGTAATGAGGGGTTAACTGAAACCGAACGAATAATGAATCTCGATGCCAGAGCTGAATGGATTGTCGAAAATGAGGATAATTTCGATGAGCATGCAACATTTGTTGAGACTGAAATGGTGGGCTCCGGAATCATAGTAGAAGAGGCCCCTCCTGAAAATGATGACTTAGATGAGAGACTGGAGCGAGAAGGTGGTAAGACTGGAGCGGTCCAAGTTTCATTAGCATGGGACGATTACAATGACTTAGATTTGCACCTATTTTGCCCATCTGGTGAAAGAATATACTTCAATAACAAGGAAAGTGATTGTGGCGGAGAGTTAGACGTTGACATGAATGTCAAACCGGTTAGCAACAACGCTGTGGAGAATGTTGTTTGGCCGAAAAATCCTCCTAAAGGCACCTACAAAGTGGGCGTTCACTTCTACAAACATCACAAAAAGCGCCGGACAAAAAAGCAGACCAAGTATCGCCTGAGAGTGTCTATCTTTGGCAAAATCCAAGAATATTCTGGCATGATCAAATATGGCTCAGCAATCCAAATGGTCACAGGATTCACTATTGGTACAGAGGATGATATCTCAAAGAAATATAATGAGTTCAGTTGAAATTTGGTAGTCCCTCTCGGATTTGAACCGAGGTCGGAGGAACCAGAATCCTCCATGATGGACCGCTACACTAAGGGACT
>JAKMFF010000177.1 GCA_022425585.1 Candidatus Poseidoniaceae archaeon | reverse complement strand
AATCAAATCCACGATCCCTGCTTGCTGGAATAAATTCTACTTCGAATTCGGGTAAATCTGAAAATTCTGGTGGTTTAAATTCAACATTGATTCCGACATCACGTTGAATTCGATTGGTGGCTTTCTTCTGAGGTTTTTGCACTAAAGAAATCACCACACCAGTCATACCTCCCCTTGCGGTTCGCCCGCTACGGTGCTTGTACGCTTTACCATTTTCAGGTGGATCATAGTGAATTACACAATTGACTCCTTCGACATCGATTCCTCGTGCTGCAACGTCGGTAGCTATCAGTGCCATGCATTCACCATGCTGGAAACGTTGCATTGCCCTATCACGATTTTTTTGTGATAGACCGCCGTGCAGAGTTTGCGCAGACAAGCCATCTTGTCTTAGGTCGTCACCAACCCGATCTGCACCAGCTCTTGTTCGACAAAACACAATAGTTCGCCCGCATTTTCTGATAATTTCGCTGGATATAGTGGATTTTTTAGAATGGGGCATTAACCAGAAAAAGTGAGTCATGCTCTCCATGGACACCTCTTTTGGACCAACCTCAATGGTTACTGGATTGGTTTGATAATCTCGAACTAACTCTCCAACTTCATCATCTAAAGTAGCGCTGAACAATATTGTTTGACGGTCTTTCTTACACTCATCAAGAATATCACAAACTGGTTCCATAAATCCCATGTCAGCCATACGATCTGCTTCGTCTAAAACAACAACTTCTACATCCTCAAGATTTACTGAGCCGCGGTCCATTAGGTCAAGTAGACGACCTGGACAAGCCACTAAAATATCTACACCACGATCAAAGGCTTTGAATTGTTTACCGTAGGAAACTCCTCCATAAACTGCGTAAGTATACAATCCCAATTCTCTGGATAGTGGATCTAAAACCCGATAAATTTGTTCTGCTAACTCTCTTGTTGGAGTCAATATAAGCGAAGTAGGAAAACCTGGTTCAGCTTTCTTAGTGCGTTCAATAAGCGGTAGACCAAAAGCCAATGTCTTACCTGAACCAGTCGGAGCACGGCAGCAAAGGTCGTTACCTAGCATACCGTCTGGTATTGACTCTGTTTGAACCTCAAACGGTTCGTTAATTCCTTGGTCTGCCAGCAGCTTAACTAGGCTGCTAGAAACTCCAAGGTCGCTAAAAGACACCATATCGAACAAACCATCCCGCCGTCCAACCCTATTTGATACCATCCGTCCAAAACTGCGGTTTTTAGCCTACAGTTGAACATTGAATCAATCGCCGTTACTGGCGACTAACCAGCATGGCAACTGCATTTCCGCCACCTAAGCAAAGAGTTACAATACCTGATTTACTATCTGTTCGGCGCATTATTCCAAGTAGCGTGATTAAGCACCTTGTTCCACTACTGCCTAGCGGATGACCAAGAGAAATAGCACCACCGTGGAGATTGAAGCGCTCATTTGGAATTCCAATCTCCTTGGCAACTGCACAGGATGCAGAAGCAAATGCTTCATTGTGCTCATAAATATCAACATCTAACACCTCTAGCTGGTTGCGCTCAAGTAAGGTTCTTATCGCCGGTATGGGAGCGCTCATAACTCTATGTGGCTCAACTCCAGTAGTACAGTAGTCATCTATGTAAGCAATTATTTCCCAACCATTTTCCTTGGCTGTAACTTCATCAGCGAGTAAGATAGCGCTAGCCCCATCATTTAGTGTACTAGCATTACCTGCAGTAATTTGTCCATCTTTATTGAAGACTGGTCTTAGTTCGGCTAATATTTCATTACTAGTGGCAGTTTTAATACCCTCATCTCTAGTAAATTTGAGATCATCACCTCGGCGCTTTGGTACAGAAACGGTGAATGTTTCCCAATCAAACCATCCTGAATCCCAGGCCTTTGCGGCTCTTTGGTGACTTCTAACTGCGTAATTGTCTGAATCCCTGCGTGAGATATGGTTTTCTTGCGCTACTGTTTCACCAGTATTACCCATGTGGATATCGTTGTAAACATCCCATAGACCGTCATGAATCATCGAATCGATTAACTTTGAGTCACCCATTTTCTTACCCTTTCTTTGTCCCATTAAGAGTTGGGGCGCATTGGACATACTCTCCATACCACCGGCAATAACAACCTTTGATTTACCTGCCAAAATACTGTTTGCGGCTAACATAGCGGCTTCTAGAGAACTCCCGCATACCTTGTTAATGGTTGATGCTGAAGTAGTAACTGGAAGCCCTGCACCAAGTGTAACTTGGCGTGCGGGGTTTTGTCCCGAGCCTGCTTGCAATACTTGACCAAAATAGACGTCATCAACAATTCCACTTGAGGCATCAAAACCAACTCGTGAGCATAATTCTTTGACAGCCATAATTCCTAAATCTACCGCACTAATAGATGATAAGGCACCCATAAAACTACCAATTGGAGTCCTTGCTACGCCACAAATAACCACCCTTTTGGTGCTCATGGATTAGCCAACATGATTCAGGACTTCAATCTGCTCATCATAAATTCGTGCAGAAAATGAGAAGACTTGATGAAAGAAGAGTTGTGCGCACATCATGGCGAAATTCAAGACTGAGTTTGAAACTGACCGAAAACCGAACCAAATGAGACATGTAGAAGTTGAGATTGATTTCACAACAAATGCTCTCGCTTCCATTCTATACAGACAGGGAGATACTGTTGTACTAGCATGTTGTACCAAAGAGGCAAGATTACCCGGATGGTTTCCGCGCGATTCTACCAAAGGTTGGGTTCATGCTGAATACTCGCTTTTGCCTGGGTCTACTGACTCACGATTCCGCAGAGAACGCCGAGGTGCCAAAGGTAGAACCCAAGAGATCGAGCGTTTAGTCGCTAGATCATTACGTGCAGCAGTAGATTTAGAACAACTAGGACCTGTGGCATTAAATGTTGATTGTGACATCTTAAACGCTGATGGCGGGACTAGATGTGCATCTATTACTGCGGCCAATTTAGCCCTACGCTTGGCCGTTAGAAGATTGATAGCCAACGGACAATGTTTGCCATTGGAGATGCGCCCAACTGATGAAGAGAAAAAGTCTGGCTGGAAAGCACCAACATTAACTCCCGAACAACAAATGGAACATGAAAATAGGGTAATACCGCACGATTTAGCAGCAATTTCAGTAGGATTAATCGAAGGAGATGTGTATCTAGACTTGGATTACGTACTAGATTCGAATGCAGATGTCGACATGAATGTGGTAAAAACCGCTGATGGCAAGTATGTTGAGTTGCAAGGTACTGGTGAGGAATCAACGTTTTCTGGTGAGGAATTATCCGCTCTTATTGCACTAGCTGATGCTGGATTAGATGGGCTGTTTGAAGTTCAAGCAGCAATTCTTGATGGCATCAACTAATCATGACCTTTTCTTTGGAAGATTTCAAATGCCAAATCATTCCGCAGGTACTTGCGGGTAGGTAGCTTAGTTGGGAGAGCGCAGCACTGAAGATGCTGAGGTCGCCGGTTCAAGTCCGGCCCTACCCACCAACTAATAGAAGGCAAACAAGTGGCCTATTGGCTTTTGATGATATACAA
Source organism: Candidatus Poseidoniaceae archaeon (assembly GCA_022425585.1). Next base: position 3,311 of record JAKMFF010000177.1, on the reverse strand, counting down.
AATGAACCATGCATTAATTTGCTAGTTTCTAGTATGCGTGTCATGGGCGAGGAACTCGAGCAGTCGGACGAGCCCATCGAAGAGGTTGATGTCGAGCAAAAAGCTAGAGACAAAATCACTCGCGAATTAGAGGAAATTCGGCGTCGGAAAACCAAAACCAGTAAACGTAGATTCCTTTCTAACAAAGAAGATTATATCTTATTTGCCGGAATTGGTTACGGGATATTCTTTGCAGTATTGTTATTTGGTATGTCAAGTGGAATATTTGGCTCGTCGACTACCCTTGACTACAAAGCCTCTGAAACCTTCCTTGATACTGGTGAGGAGTGCCAAAATATCGAAGATCAACCGTGGGTTCACATGTTCCCTGAGAATGATGCCGAGTACTTTGACCTCTCTGGGAGAAATCTACCAGAAGGCTATGCTTACATGAATTACACAATACTGAACTATGTTGGTGAGTCTTGGCTAGAAAATTCTACAGATGATACAATCGTTCAGGTTTCGGGTGGCAAAAGCGAGTTTAGAGCCCCTTTTGATGAACTTGATGTCGGTGAATACCGAATCATTCTATTAGTGCAAGTATACAATCAAAGCGATGATCTGGTCAATGCTTCCCTAATTGAAGGAGCAGAATCACTGTCCAAAGAGATAGATTTCGAACTCGAAGTCAAAGGTGGAGGTTTCTTTTCATTCCTACCGTTTGTCGACTCAGAATCTCACAGAGAAGTCACTATTTCAGACCCTGGTCCTCGAACATGTTGGACCACTAAGGATTTGGGCGAATGGGGATATCTCTTGATGGCTGCTGAACTTGGCGGCGGCAGAGAAACTGCAATGCTAACTGGAGGGACAGCAGGTATTCCAGCGTGGTGGATGGCTTTTATTTCACTGTCACTTTCTGCTGTTACTTTGCTGGTTATTTATCCAGTTATGTACAAAATATACCATCAAGAAACCGACGACATATTGTCAAGGACTCATATTTCTAGAGTGGTCGAGGATATACTTGGTAAAACCTCTAAACGATTGCACATTGATATTGATTGGGAATTATACAAATTGGAATCTAGAGAACTATCGATAGATATCATGGTACCATACAAAAACACAGACGGAACGCTCTCTGATAGTAAAGATATTCGTGCTGAAATCTTGCGGGAAGTGTTAGAAGAATTTGCCATCTTTAGAGTATTCAAACCAGTGCAACTAACTGTTAAGACAATTGGAATAAACCAAGCAATAGACTTTGAAAGTGGTGTTGGCATCGGTGCTGGTGCTGAAGGCGCTGATACTGAAGAAGAGCAAGATTATGCTTCATTCTTTTCTGAACTACATACTCTCTCTAGAGTTGAGGATGAAGTTAGAGATAGTCTAGACTTATTCTTTGCCAGAAGAACTGATGTTAGAATGGAAGGCGCTGTGGTAACTAGTGATGACAAAGTAATCTTTGTATCGGTAATTTACAAACCAACTCAGCGATTTGCCTTCTTTAGATTTAAGAAGACTACTGATGAAGTGGAAGTGGAGTTATATCGATATATTTCAGATAGAAACGAAGATTTACTCGGCAGCCAAGAATTGATTGTAAAAGCAAGAAATCAAGTTTCCACATTGTCAGATAGATCTGGTGCAGGAAGGGTCGAAAGTGGTGGCAAGAATGATGACAGAATTGTTGCTGTAGCAAAACAAGACGGACTTGGCGGCAAGATGCTGCAAACTAATTTTATCGGCAACACGCTATCTACTGTTGAATACATGGCGAATGAAAAGCGTGAAATGATTAACAAATGGGGATTTTGGGGCCTAATTGTGTTTGTTTGGATACCGTTTATGGCATCTGGCGTACTTGTCGGTGCAATGCTTGGACTACTGTCCAGAATGAAGTTCACTAGAGTACTTGCTGCAACATTCATCGGGGGAGCTGCGGCATCTATCACTTGGGCCTATACCGCTGAAGGTATTGTTAAATTCATGCACCAATACAAATTAGAAGCGGTAATTCCATTGATAATTATCGTATTTGTTGGTGCAGCTTTCTTACATATCCGCTCGACTAAAGTCAGAAGACAAACAGAATTATTCGAAGATACTCTGCTAGACAATTTCCATGCAGATGTTGCAGCAAAATACGGAGAACATTGATTCGGTGGTCTTTTGGATACGCAAACAATTATTCAGGGAATTAGCGGCAATTGTGGCGACTTGGCTAGAATTGGCATCATTACTGTCAGCGATAGGGCTAGTTCTGGTGAGTACCAAGATGAAGGTGGGCCGGCAATTTTACAATTTTTCAAGGAAGCGATAGTCAGTCCTGTAGAAATTAATTATTCATGTATATCTGACGAACAAGTAATGATTGAACGCGAAATTATCCGAATGTGTGATGATTTAGGCTGCTCTGTTGTTGTTACCACCGGAGGAACAGGGCCTGCTTCAAGAGATGTAACTCCTGAAGCAACTGCAGCGGTATGCAACAAGATTCTAGACGGCTTTGGCGAACAGATGCGGGCAATATCACTGCAGTACGTACCCACTGCTATATTATCAAGACAAATTGGCGGCATTAGAGGAAGTAGTTTGGTGTTTAATCTACCTGGCAGGCCTAAATCAATAAGAGAAACTATTGACGTAATTTGGCGTGCAGTACCTTATTGTGTAGACTTAATCGGTGGTCCTTATATCGATATGGACGACACAGTTTGTCAAGCATTTAGACCCAAAGAGTCTAGCAGAAGGTGACCTTAAAGTTCATTCATTACCGACATTCCCCCACACTTAGGAACTGATACTATGACTGGAAATATTTTAATCAGCGGAGCAACGATGGTCTTGCCTGAAACTACCAAATTAGGTGATTTACGCATATCTGACGGTATAATCACCGAAGTATCTGGCCCAGGGACTTTGGAAAACCATGACGGTGAAATGTTTGTTGACGGAACTGGCCTGCATTTATTGCCGGGATGTATTGATCCTCAAGTGCATTTTAGAGACCCCGGGCAACCGGAAAAAGAAGACTTGGGAAGTGGGTCAGCAGCTGCGGTAAGCGGTGGCATTACTTCGTTCCTAGATATGCCGAATAATGTCCCATCGATTACTACGCTGGAAGGCATGCAAGGAAAGCTTGACACCGCAGCAAAAAAATGTGTAAATAATTACGGGTTCTTTATTGGTGCCACTGAGGATAATGTCTCGGACTTACAAGATGCTGTTGGCACCAAAGATAAGCCAATTGCTATACCTGGTATTTGTGGTATCAAGATTTTCATGGGCGTATCAACTGGAACTTTGCTAGTCTCCGATAAAGT
>JAKMFF010000147.1 GCA_022425585.1 Candidatus Poseidoniaceae archaeon | reverse complement strand
ACCAATGCCTGCATTACCTCTACCAGGATTGCCAATACCAAGCGCACCTGTAGTTTTGCAGGAATGGACTGATGATAATGGATATTCGTGGCGCCAGATGTCTGACCGCACAATAATGTGGTGGAATGGGTCTGATTGGATTCCTTATGGCAAGAACTGAGGCCGTGAATGAGCCTGAAAACCCGGTGGTTTGATATCTTAGACCTCTATCCCACATATGCCCTCAGGGGCACGGGATGCACGCTCGTTTCGGCGAGAGGCGGTGACGCCAATGGAAAGACACAGAGGAGACTTTAGACAGCGTAAGGCGCTTAGGCCTAGCCAATTGCGTCTGACTGACGAAGATTTACCTCTGCCAGCAAGACTGTATCATTTACGGGATTTACCATGGCTCAACTGTTACAAAAACCAACTCAAATCTGAGAATAAATCAGCAAATACTCAAAAATCGTATGTTTCGGGTTTACGAGCCTACATTGAAACCACACTGCCTGGAGAAGATGTCTTATCAGAAGCAGAATATGAATCGATGTCAATACATGATTTAGCTCAGCGAATGGACCCTTTCAACGGACGTATTGACCTGTGGACACATAGCTTAGCAGATCTTCGACCAACGACATACAATGCAAGGCTAGCGGCCGCAAGACATCTGCTGAAATGGTTAGGCCACAGATGGCCTGAACACCTAACCAGAGCGCGTACTGGCAAGCGCCTGCCAAGGACACTAACCAAGCGAGAATTAACCATGGTACTTGATGCTGCAAAAACCAGTGAAGACCCTGTTGCTTCAGTTGTAGTGACCCTTATGCTAGATACCGGGCTTAGAGTAAGCGAAGTTTGCAACCTAGACTTTGGTGACATCGATATTGAAGACAAATCCGCCAAGGTAATTGGCGGTAAGGGCGACAAAGACCGTTTGGTATTATTCACCAAACGTTCACTGGACCGCATTAATGCTTGGTTACCAGTTAGAAGTTCAAGAATAAAATTTGAAGACAGTCCACTACTACTAAATTCTGCAGGTAGAAGATTGCAACCAAGAGGAGTTCAAAGATTAATGGATAACTTAGCCATTGAAGCTGGTTTGCCCAAAGGAAAACTCACACCGCACGTGCTTAGGCACAACTTTGCGACTGGATTACTGGAAAGAGGGGCAGATTTAGTATCAATTCAAAAATTACTTGGCCACAGCAGTATTGCTACTACCAGAGTCTATCTTGAAATCTCAGATCAAACCTTACGAGAGGTGTACAATCGTGCTCAATCCATGCGGCACAACATAATTGAAACATCAGTTGAAACTGATGAAGTGATTGAAAATACACCTTATACAAGTATTGCTGGCATCGAAGACTAGTTTGATTTACTCTTACGCTTGGAAATCTTCTTTGGACCCAACCATTCTCTATGTGGCTTCACTATCTGTCCTGAATGGCCTACTATCGGACAGTATTTTCCCGAACGACATCTTGAACAATTTTCCTTTGGCGGAAGCTCGACAGTCTTTCGTAACCGTCCGTACTTCCGTCTTGGCATGTGGTTGAATCAGCAAGAAGGTCTTTGAACAATTCGCGAGATTACTTCTTGGCTTTCTTAAACCAAGCCATCTTTGCGATCGGCGTTGATTTTGATGGCCCAATTCTGCCGCCTTTGGTTGCAACATCCTTGTTAGTTCTCTCAGCTTTAGGTTTACTAGCCAAATCTTTGGCTTTACCAGCGGCTTTTGCAGCAACTGATTTTGCTTTAGTGGCGGCTGCTTTTGCCTTGGCTGGGGCTTTCTTGGCTGCTGATTTGGCTTTAGCAGGTGCCTTTTTCGCCGCTGCTTTCGCCTTGGCTGGGGCTTTCTTGGCTGCTGATTTGGCTTTAGTAGCGGCTTTTTTAGTTGCGCTAGAGGCTTGGTCCGCCTTCTTAGCGGCAGCAGCGATTTTCTTAGCCAAGGTTGCTTGAATTCCTACTTTGACTAGTTTTGTAGTACCTGCTGCAGCCACCTTAGAAATAGTATCTAACTTAGCGCTGGCCAATTTCTTGGCAGTTGCTGCACCTACACCTGGAAGTGAGGTCAATTTACTGGCTTTCGAATCTTTCTTGCTTGAACCCATGGTTTCACCGAACAGTCCACAGAAGAAGTAACTAATGAATTATTGCTTTAGGCACTTTTTCCCGCTTAATTCATTGGTAGATAGCCACAGCGCCTTCCATGCGGAGCTCCAATACTGATGTTGTCTTGCTGTGCCAAGTCTCCAGTGCGAAGGCAGAACACTGTGTTGAAACCGCAACTGGCTTACTGCGCAGAGCAAATTTCCCTGGAGAAAGCCGTGTAGTTTACCTAGGCAATGTTGCGGGAGCGATAATTAGAGCCATGGAATCGCCAGAAACTCCAGAATTTATTGAAGCGCCCGGCTACAATGAACAAAAATGGCGCCTAAAAACCACTAGCGGTGCAATGAGTGTAATCATTAGTTCTGAGCCGTATTGGGGGTTCGGGCTATTCACTTCCGGATACCTGAATATGATAGAAATCTCAGGGCCAATCAATATCATTGCCAGATTAATCTTTGATCTTGATGCATCATTAGCTACTTCGCCATGGCGATTTAAGCATACTCGAGCAGCAACCAAATACCTTGCCAAGAAGTATCCTAAAACCTCAATTGAAGCAAATGAGAAAACTTGGGCATCACTGATTAATCAATGTAAGAATGACTCCAATGAAATGATTCACATCATGACCCAAGCGGTTGATAATATTGAGCAAAAAGTCAATGCCGTTAATGAAATTCAAGGGTGGTCAAAAGACAAGGCACTGGTCAATATTGCTGCCGCTAGATATGATTTAGCAATCGCCAAAGAGGCTTTGTCAGACCGCAATATGCCAAGTATTGAGCGGGCACTAGCGCGTATAGAGGCTGCATTAATCGAGGCAAATCCAGACCACGCAATGAATGATGATGACGGCGAGTTCAACATCGATAAATCGCTCGAAAGAATTAGTTTTGACCAAGATTTGGTGATTAAATCAGTAGATGATGAGTCAATTCCACTGATTGACCTAACGGAATCTGAATGAATTTGATGGTTCATGAGGCTAAAATACCACGCGTCGCGTTGATAAAGGGGTTACTACTCGGATGGGTTGGTTGAAATGGCTTCAAAGAAGAAATCCGATGGTAGTGGAATCCAACAAGCTGCTGGTCTTATCCGTTATTTCGACGAAGAATCGGAACACGCATGGAAGATTACTCCGCTCCAAGTATACGGTGCATGTATCTTTATTGGCGTCTTCTTTTACCTAGTAAATCAAGGCGTAGTTTCAGCAATTTGGAACCTATTCTGAGGCCTAAATTGGTTTAATCATAACTATTTTATTTTCAACTGTCGCCATTTTTTGGGCTACTTGCATTGCCGTATCCATGTCTAATGTCGCACCTATGGTCTTTTGACCAGTCGAATCATGAACTATTAGGCGATGAGTTAGATTATTCAACACACCTTCTTCAATTCTCTCAAAGACCCAATGCTCATCTTCAATTCGAATCATGGCAGGGACATCAACCAGAGGCCCCATTTCCCTACCAATATCTGTAGTTCTAGTTTTCAACCCTCTAAGATCTCTAATTGGATTCCAATTTCTAATCCTTGTCGGTGTTCGTGCTTTACGATTGTTATTTACTCCGCCTCTAAATGCTCTTGTCATAAGGGTCCCATCCCTTGAAGTCTGTGACTTCGTTCCAAAGCAGTTCCCATCTATTAATAAGCAGCGCGATGGTTTATGTTGAGATGACGATGGTTTTGCTAGTCAAGGCCTAATTCGTTTTGCTAACATGTAGTTTCATTAAACCATAAGATAATATCAACATTATAGGGCCAAGTAACAAAAAATTACTGACTGGGTTTGCAGATAAAATCAACCCTGCTGAGAGAACCACTATCACGCCAAACAACAGGATGCTTTGTTGCAGGTTTGGCGATATTACATCACGCTCAATGGTACTTGGTAAGATAATACTGCAGCAAGCCACTATCCACAGTGAGGGGATTAAGAAAATGGCCAACGGGTTGAAGATTAAAATTACTGCAGGAGCGAATACTAGCATCATTCTAAGCCACCAATACTCAGGTCGAGCTGCTGCATCAAAGCCATACCTGGGCAGAATTTGCGTCATTGAGATCAGTATCATTACTGAGGCGGCCAGCCAGAATGCTTCGTGGAGATATCTATTGCCTTCATCAAAAATCGTTGATGTCTTTAGTAATAGGCTAGTAACCAAGATGATTAGCAGTATCGCACAAGTAGCCATTATGGCAAATGAACGACTGCGTCCATCGCCAACTTTGAGTGCATCGTCAAACTGTTGAGATGGGGCGCAAATAAATGTCAAAACCAAGCCTTGTGATAAAAATATCAATGCCATTTTGACTTTATCAAACTGATTATCAATCACCCAATCGATAGTAAAGAACTCACTTGAATAAAAGCCAAGCAACATTATCGCACAAACTACGTACATTTTCAACGAGGCACGGAATTGTAATGTCTTAATCCCTGCATCAGAGTAATGGAATGTCGAGATAGCGAATAACTCACCGCTAAAGGCGATGATTAGAATGCCAATTATCACCATCAACAAGTTGTAATCACCTGCAGCTGACATAGTTGGCTCCAGTGGCAAACTATCGGTGGAATAATAATTTGATTCTGGGAAAAATACCCAAAAGGACAACAATGCACATGCTGCTACATAGATCATTACTCGGTTGCTAATCATCACTTTTAGTTCATTACTAGAGCCCTTGAGGCTTGGTAAATATCTGGTCCACAGCGAAAAACTCAACAAGGATAATAACGCTATTTCCCCAAGCCCATCACCAGTGAATAATAGTTGTAAGTCGCTTAATGTGGCCTCAGTGTGACCAAGCCGCTTGGCGACTTCGGTTTCCGCCATATCTCTGTTCATTATCGCCCTTGCCCGGTAAAATACTAGGTAGAATGTCATAATTATTGGCAGTGCTCGGTAAATTATTTTGCCGTTTCGTGCGCCTTTGGGCGAAAATCTGTTACAATACTGGTCGACTTTATTGGGTATTAGCCAGAGTACTAAACCAAAGATTAGCACTGGGAAAAACAGCGGTAATGAATCTCCCAGCATGACAGTTCTAGCAATATCTACCCCTTGAGGGTGGCGGAATCAAGATAGACATGATGCTTGAGCCCTATACATGGGCTATCAGCGCTGGACGCAGGAGGAACTGAGAGAAATCTCAGAGAATTCACTGCTGGCCAAGATGGTTGAAAGTCTAGGCATTGATGTGGAAAAGTGGCTAGATTTTGCCGTTGATACGCTGCCTGAAACCCTCAGATTAACCGGCAGTAGAGCCGATATTGAGTGGACCAAAAGGGAACTGCGAACAATGGGCGGAGTCCCAATTCCTTGGATGCCACAAGAAAGTGCTTGGCAAATGCCGTTTGCTAGAGGCAAAGCCCCAGAAGGTTATGCGAAGCGAATGATGTCGATTTTACACGACTCTGGTAGGATAACTCGGCAAGAGGCTGCTAGTATGCTGCCAGTTGAATTGCTGGGAATAACTGATGAAACTGTGGTGTTGGATATGTGTGCTGCACCTGGCTCAAAGACAACTCAAGTGGCCGAAAAGCTCGCCCCTGATGGCTTTGTAATTGCTAACGAACCGGTTGCTTCAAGAGTCAATATGTTGATTTCCAACCGTGCTAGGTTGGCCTTGCCCAATGTGTTGATCAATCAACAAGATGGCCGGCACATTGGCAGAATCCCGCCGCCCGGGTACGATGCGATATTGGCTGACGTGCCGTGTTCTGGTTCTGCAACTACCAGAAAAAATGTCCAAGTTTGGCAGAAATGGCGACCACTAGACGGCCGAAGTTTGTTCAAATTACAACTGACAATTGCCCAACGTGGTGCTAGAGGTTTGCGACCAGGCGGCAAAATGATTTATTCGACCTGTAGTATAGACCCGATTGAAAATGAGGCTGTTATCGCTGAATTACTGCGTACTTGTCCATGGATGGAATTAATGCCAATTGATTCAGGCATCCTACCTGGACTAGTCATGCACCAAGGTTTAGCCGCTTGGGATATACTTGATGATGAATGCCAAAAAGTGGCTATTACTGGTGAATTGCCTCGACTTGCTGGACTTAACAAGGCTCAGGTTTGTCCGGCTACTAGAGCCGGAATTGACGAAGACTGTGATGAGGAAAGTGAACAGGCAATTGCTGAGCAATTAGGCCTAACTAGGCGGCTTTATCACATGGACAACAATACCGGTGGATTCTATGTCGCCTTACTCAGACATCGCCCTGAAGCAACTCCTGAAGGCAAAGCAAGAGTATACATTTCTAAACGTAAGTTAACTGAAAATTCTGGTTGGGAACCAAAAATCATGTCGATTAATCACCGCAGTCGCCACGATACTAACCCTGCCTCCGAGGAAGAAGTTGCCAGTGTGTCTAAGCAATACGCTATCACTGATAATCAGTGGTCTTGGTGGAAAAGAGGACGCCGATTGAATATCACGCCACGCACGGTGCTTGAGAGAATATACCATCCAATGTGTCCGAACAAAGATGGCAACTTATGGCAGAATAATACCTTTCATCCGTTGAAGATAATTCATGCTGGGATGCCTTGCTTTGTCAACAATAAAGGCACCTGGCGGACACGTCAAGAAGCAGTTCCAGCAATCGAAAATCACCTTGGAGACATCTTGATTGACATAGATCATGAAATGGTAATTCAACTACTCAATAATGTCCCGATTCTAAAACAGGATGTATTGCCGCCAGAGATGGTTGATTATTCAGGCCCAGTGTTGATGTGTAGTGAAATTGCGGGGTCTAAAGC
>JAKMFF010000129.1 GCA_022425585.1 Candidatus Poseidoniaceae archaeon | reverse complement strand
TTGGTACAGAATCAAGTATCCTGTCATTTATTGATTCTCTATGGAATGCAACTGATGATAATCCAACTGGAAAGTTCTTTGGAATTCATGAATTTGGATTCTCTACGCAATGGTATATCGCTAGAATGGCTGGATTTATCAGTCTTAATGTGTCTATTGGTTACTTAATTTATTGGCTGTTCAAGAGAGCTGGAGTTATTGGTGGAGATTCAGATTCACCTGATGCTAAGACTGCTTGAGTGTGAAAACGATGCAGAACAATAACTCCACCCCTAATTGGGTGTGGTTCTTACTTATCGCTGCAGTCTTTGGAGTTTCCAGCGCTGGTGCTTTATTCCAACAAGTCGATGATGTGCCACCACTATTGCGTGCTTCATGGCGTCTTCAGTTGACCTCGGTTGTGTTATTTCCATTGGCGTTAATGCAGTGGCGAGTTCATGGCGCAGAAATTAAAGATAGAATGCTAGAACGTGATAGCTTGATGTGGCTGTTTGGTGGCGGACTATTCTTGGCTCTACACTTCGGTGCATGGGTGGCAAGTTTAGATGAAACCTCGCTGACTCATTCATTACTTTTTGTTACTGCACATCCGTTGATCATAGTATTTGGTATGCTCTTAATCGCTAGATTATTCAAAAAGCATAGAAGTCCAAATCGCTTAGAAATTATTGGTGCTTGTATTGGTTTTGTTGGCGCAGCATTAGCATTAATTGATCTTGGAGATGAACAAGGCGGCAGAACTGTTACTATTTGGGGTGATTTTCTAGCCTTTTTAGGTGCAATATTTGTTGTTGGCTATATCGTTAGTGGTAGAGTCCTCAGGAAATGGATGCCAATATTCATCTATGCTTTTCCAGTAACTCTTATTGGCGCGATTTTATTGATTCCTGGGTCAATGCTATTAGAAGACGAATTCAGTAGTTTTGGAATATTTGGCTGGCTTGAAGGAACGTATTTCTGGTGGTTTTTGGCCTTGGCTCTAATTGCTGGCCTACTTGGTCATACTGGGCTTAATACCTGCCTTCGATACATTCCGCCACTAGTAGTTTCAACCAGCGTTACTATGGAGCCAATAATAGGTTCGATTATTGGTTACATATTATTTGATTCAGGTTTACCCGGATTTTGGACATGGATTGGTGGACCGGTTCTCATCTCAGGTATCGTTTTAGTCATAATCGGTACTCCACAGCAAGATACGAACAATGAAACACTGAGTGCAGTGAGCACGGATTAAGGATTGTTATGACAGAAGACTCAACTCTAGGCTGGCTACTACTGACCAACGATGACGGAATTGAAGCTATTGGTATGCAAAAGTTAGTGCAAAAATTAAATTCTCGAGGGCACAAAGTAGTGGTTTTTGCACCGAAAGATAATCATTCAGCAACTGGAATGCGAATAAATTTAATGAAACCAATTAAGTGGCGATATCGAGAAGATTTATTCAAATCTTGGAATCTCTCTTCACCAGAAAATTTGAAATTGTTAGAATTAGAAGGGTCACCATGTGATACTATGATTGTATCCTTAGATGGTGGATTGGAACATATCTTACCAGATATCATTCCTAGACTAGTTGTATCAGGAGTAAACCTCGGGCCAAATATGTCACAAGACTCCTATCATAGTGGTACAATGGGTGCTGCCAGGGAGGCTGGGCTCTATGGGATGCCAGCAATTGCCTCATCTCTAGCATCTTTTGATGAAACCAACATGGACGTTGCGATTGATGCAACCGTAGAATTCGTTGAACGAGTTCTAGAGTTTTTACCAATGGTTCCCCAAAATTTGCGCAGACCTAATCTTGATTTTGACCAAGAATATCTTAGCAACTGGCCATCACCAGACAGTCTCGAGTTTTCTAATGCAAATGAATCACTAAGAAGTGCCTTTTTCCAAGGTGATTTGATGCTTAACTTGAATGTTCCAACAGATTGGGCTGGTCAGTTTACCAGTACTAGGCTTGGTATGCGATGGTATCGTGATGCCATCAGTATCCAAGATACTGATTCGCATTCTACTGCCACTTTCACCATTGGTGCGGCAAGTATTGATCATACTCAAATCGATAAGAGCGATTGTGATGCAGTTGAGGTACAAAAAGCGAGTATTTCCTGCTTACCGACTTGGCCACAAACTCATCCTCTAGCAGTCGATGGTCAAATCTTGAAGCATGCTTTAAAAGAAGATGCTAAAGGTTATCCAGATTGGTTTAATCAACATTAAGTGGCACGTGTTGGTCTAACAAAAAGTGGCATATTCCAATTGCGATGTGACCCTGTAGCCACTGTGAACCAATTGACCGAGAAACAATATTACCACTGATTTCTAACTCTAATGGTTTGTCATCACTCAAGATAAAAGTAACATCAAAGTCGTCTTTGCTAATTTCGTTGTTGGTTATCTTGGCATCTAACGACCACAATGAGGTTTGCTCAGCATCTAGTACTACTATTTTGGATCGAGAATGTTCTCTTACTGTATCATCAATATCTCCACCAGATTCGTATAACCCTTCAGATACTCTACGCCATATACCGATTGGTGGTGTTGGTTGCTTGATTATTTTACCAATCAAACCAGCAACCGAACGCTCTTCAGCGTGCATGCCTCGTAGTTCATTACCAACAAATTTTATTCTTCGATATGGCCCAGGCCCGCCTTGTAAGTGGATGATTACTTCAGTGTCTTGGCGAATTCCATGACTGGTTAACAAGGATGACATGATTGCTCTAACTAAGACATCGACCCTTCCCGCACCACTTGCTAAATCACTAATCGGTAGTTTTCCTTGAGACATTGCTCGATGTCCAATTATGACAAATCTGCGCATCAAAACACCTAATTTCCTCGTTCAATCAAGGTACGAACTGCTGTACACATGTCACCGATTGTTTGCAACATAAAATCTGAACCAGTTCTGTCCACTAAGTATGCTCTTGGTTTACTTGAATCATTGAGGTCTTCTAAGCGATTAGCCACTACAGCAGTCATATTTGCATGCTCTATTTGGGCTAAGGCTCTTCTAACAAGTTCCTTTTGTTTTATTCCTGTCTCTAACTTAAATCCTATTCTCACAGAATCTTGACATTTTTCTGTCAGTGCTAAAATGTGTTTTGGACTTTCAATTAATTTGACATCTAGTGGACCTTGCTGACTAGCTAATTTTCCTTCAGCGCTATTTCCAACAACGTAATCTAATACTGCAGCAGAATGAACCCAAGCCTCGATGTTATCATTAGTAAGGGCGAATAATTCATTAAGCATTTCTTCAGGTGAATCAGCAGGGATAATCAACGGTAACCAATTAGGGGTAACTACACTAGTAATTCCTTTTACACAAGTAACGTCATGACCATGACGGAATAAATCATCAGCAATAGCAAATCCAGTAGAGCCACTACTAGTGTTTTGGATAAATCTAATATCGTCAATTGGTGAACGTGTAGCACCAAGGGTAATCACTACAGATTTTCGATGAGTTTTTTTGGAATTGACATAATTAGCAAATCTTGCCACAATCTCTTCATGTGGTGGAGTTTTTCTTTTTCCTTCGTCTTCCTTGCCCCAATGTACTTCAATTCCTTTGTGTCTAACTTCGTCAACTATTTCAGAGGTAACGGGGTCGTTTGCTAAGTCTGCATGCATGCTTGGAATCATCATTACGGGACACTCTCTGGTTCTTGCAGCGCTAAGAGCCATCAGTATAGGTCCGTGTTGCAATCCATGCAGATAACTAGCCATTAGGTCTCTTGTGGTTGGTGCAATAAGAATTCCATCCACCTCTTCAAGGGCAGTCAAATCACTTTCCCAGTCAGTTATTACTGGTGATTGTGTCGCCCATTCTATTGCTAATGGACTGATTATTTTTTGGGCAGAATGCGTCATCATAACACTGACAATCGCTCCATGACGTCGAAGTTCTCTGGCTAATCTAACTGTATCAACTGCGGCAATTCCGCCACTTACGCCTAACAAAATTCGCATCTTCGCTAGGCTATCGCCACGAATTTCAACATCCGTATCACGCATCGCCATGGTTGGGGCAACGGCTGTCCAAATTTGACACCTTCGTTGAATATGTTAATGAGATTGTAAACCAATGGTTCAAGATTAGTGAATGATAGCAAGGCTACATGGGCTCAAGTAGAGGTGACCAGTTAGTGGTAGCAGGCATGAGTCCTAATTCCTTGACCGCTAGCAATAGTGTGTTTGACAGAATCCACCGTGGTACATCATTCATTGTATTTATTGATGGTCTGATTGTGATGTATTTGTTTTGGGCGATTTCGGGTATGATTTCGCCATCCGCATCTACTGCGACTCTCGGGTTTGTATCAGTGGGCAATTTTATCATATGGAGTTCTTACAGAAATCGTACAAAATGGGCATACTGGCCAGCAGCAACATTGATTTTAATCGCCGGATTATTCTTTGGTATCAATGCAATAGATTCACTAGTTATCGTAATGACTGGAAATCTGGGCGGTCTGCTGTTCTTATTCTTGACTGGATGGGCTACATTAGGTTCATTTAGACGATTTTTGTACCATTTTAACCCGGTTTACAAGATTGGTTATTTCAACAGTGAATCAAGTTCTATGGATTTCCAATTAGAACACGGAGAAATGTTAGCAGCATGTCCAAAATGTATGGCAGTACTTGCCATTCGACCTTCAATGCTGAGTTCAAGTGATAAATGCCCACATTGTCAAGCTTCACTGATAGATCCAGAACTAGCAGCCAAGTATGGTGCACTTGAAGAAGAATAATACTAATCAGCGTGATGCTAGAGTTAGGTTCTTCCACATCTCTTCTGGAACTTCCATAGCCAGTCTTAGACCGCCCATTGCACCTAGGCGAACAGGGTCGTCGACAACGTGTACGCTAACGTCTCCAAGGTCGGAAAGTTTTCTTTCAATCATAGCGCCAAGTCCACTTATTCCTGAGCCACCGCCTGCTAGAATCATGTTTCTTCTAAAGGCGTCTTGGTACTCTGGGTTGGAACTGGAAATCAGTTTCTTGACATTCTCAACAATAGGGTCGACGATTGATTCACACGCTTTTTGAACACAATCTGTGATGTCTAGAGTCATTGCTTTGCCTTCGATGGAAAAGTCAACCATAATTGGTGCGTCTGGTGTTGAGGTGCTGACGAAAGAATGTTGCTCCTTCCATCTTCTTGCCATGTCTTTGGTAATTTGTGCACCACTATACTTTGATTGTACTTCTTCAATAATTTTCCTATCGACATAGTCTCCAGCATACTCAGTATGCATTTGATCTTCTGGGCTAGGTATGGTTCCATATACTCTGCACAGGTCAGTAGTACCTGCTCCAATATCGATGACCAAAGTATGTTCAAGCATGTCTAGTGCGTATGCCACAGCGAATGGTTCTGATATAATCATGGCTGCGTTAACAGTGCCTGCAGCTGCGTCAAAGATAGCGGTCTTGTCAACATAACTTGCTTCAGCAGGCGCTCCGATAACAGCAACTACACGGTCGTAATCTTCTGGGTCGGAAAGTGAGATTAGGTGAGTAATGAAGTGAGCGATGAAATCTCTGTCTTCGTTAGTATCTTTGATTACCCCATGTTCTAGAGGTCTAAACAGATTTAGTGCAAGTCTATTTTTCAATGCTTCTTCACCAAACAAAACATCTCTCTTCAAGAAATTTCTTGCAATTGGATCTTTTGGGGTTCCAATAACAGTTAATTCTTCTTCTTCGTGACTATCAGAGGAAACCATCACAGAGCGAAAGGTTCCTAAATCAATTCCAATATACAATACATCTCCAGCCATGTGACTCACTCACCCATCCCATTGCGACATACCTTATGAATAATCCCTATGCAAATAAGTAAATTTAGGCTCAAATATTCGCAATATAAAATCTATAGAATATATTACTCGAGGGTATTTTATTGACTAACACCACTCTTCACATGAATGACAGTACCATGTACCATATTCAACATATAATTCGGCCATTGCTGAACATGAAGTACATTCTTTGAGGGTATTTTCACCACACATTTCGATAACCATTTGGATGTGATAGGCATCATCAATGCCTAATTCTTGTCTAAGTGACCACAATAATTGGTCTTCACTTGGAGAAATAATGCCATCTTCCAATACCATCTCTACTACATTTCGGTAATCTTCAAAGTCACTGGCATTTCTAGCGTCTAAAATTATTCCATTCTTTTCAGCTACAATATCAGTACCACCAGGGTCATCAACGAACAAAACTAACGATTCTCGCTTTAGGCTTTCATTTCTTAATTCGAAGGAAACTCTCGTACCTTTGGCATTGGCAAATACGAGGTTTGATTTATTGTTTATCACGTTGGCAATCGATCTTGCAGTCTCTTCTGCATTTGCCCCTCTTTTCCAGCCCATTCCGTCATTAACATTGTAGGAATAGAATTCAGTACCTTTACCAGGATATTCTAAGCGTATCTCCTCGCCTCCATCAAAGCCGTTTGCGACAATGGTTAGGGCTGCCACTTCGGTGGATACAATGTTGTCCTCTTCATCAAACATTATCATCAGCGGTTTTCTCTCTTCTGTGGCGGTATTGAACCTGCCTTGCATTCCGCTCATCCATTTGTCTTCTAA
>JAKMFF010000127.1 GCA_022425585.1 Candidatus Poseidoniaceae archaeon | reverse complement strand
GGATAATTGCTTCCCTGTAACTCGACAGTTTGTCCGCCTTTTCCAGGCGTACATCCGCCGACAATATTAGTACCATATTCAACCATTTTATCCGCATGGAACATTCCTTGCTTACCAGTTATACCTTGAACCAAAACTTTGGCATCTTCTTCTATCCATATTGGCATTACTGACCACCTCCACCGATAAGAGCGACGATTTTTTGTGCACCTTCTGCTAAATCATCTGCCGGATGAATATTCAAAGTAGACTTAGACAAGATTGCCTTGCCTTCATCAACATTTGTTCCAGCGAGTCGAACTACCAATGGTACTTCAAGCGAAAGAGCCTCAGTTGCTGCAATAACACCACGGGCAATAATGTCACAACGCATGATACCACCAAATATGTTAACGAGAATTCCTTTGACATTTGGGTCCTCAAGAATAATAGAGAAAGCAGTTTTCACTTGCTCTTCATTTGCACCACCGCCGACGTCAAGGAAGTTTGCTGGTTCACCACCATACAATTTGATAACGTCCATTGTGGCCATAGCTAATCCTGCACCGTTCACCAAACATCCGATATTTCCATCAAGTTTCACGTACGACAGACCAGATTCTTTAGCACGAACTTCAACGTCTTCCTCTTCGCTTAAATCACGTAATGAGTCCCAATTCTTATGTCTGAATTCAGCATTTTCATCAAAGGAAACTTTTGAATCAAGAGCGACAATGTCATCGTTCTTGGTCTTGACCAATGGATTAATCTCCACCATAGTACAATCATTTGATACAAACATTTGGTACATGCTTGACAACATTTTCATGAATGATTTCAAGGCTTTACCGCTTAGTCCAAGAGCAATCCCCAAATCTCTATTTTGAAAACCCATTAATCCCGAATTGGGGTCAATAGTTATTTTATGAATCAATTCTGGCGTTTCATGTGCAACATCTTCAATGTTCATACCACCTTCAGTTGATGCCATTATCATGACAGCTTTGTTTTCTCTGTCAACCAGTAGGGCAAGATAGAATTCGTGTTCGATGTCACACCCAGATTCGATGTACAAATTACTGACTAGTTTACCTTCATCTCCAGTTTGAATTGTAACTAATATATTACCAAGAATATTTTCGGAATATGATTTCACTTCATCTCTAGAGAAGGCAATTTTCACACCGCCGTCCATCACATGGTCTCTTGTTTTGGGATTGTAAAGAGTTCCTTTTCCTCTGCCTCCTGCATGAATTTGTGACTTAACTGCAACCACTTTTGAATTTAGTAAGTCATACGCATCTAACGCTTCTTCAACAGTTTTGCAGTGTACACCATCTAGAACAGGGACACCATTTGCCCTAAGCAATTCTTTTCCTTGATATTCATGGATATTCATGACTCTCTCCAAATCTGTCCAATCGAAGACCGTCTTTGAATACTTTGCTTGAACTGAATGTCTAAACACTGTGGCAGTTAGGCTAAATTATGTCCAACGACTTCTATTGGTTTGTCATTTTAGGATTGTGGTCGATCATAGTTGTATTTGGCATAAAACCATTTTATCACTACCTTAGAAAGCAGGGTTCAGAACACATGGTTGCGGTATATTACAATCGAAAAGTTGCTCATATGCTGGCTGGCGGTGTGCCAATAATAGCCGCTCCAATGGTCTTTGAAAACCCATTTTGGGTTTTGATTGGAGGGATATTGGGATGTTTAGGCTTAGCTTTAACCCATCTTATTGACCGACGATTATGGTGGATGCAAACAGACCAAAATATGAATGATGCATCTTTCGCCTTGATGTTGGGAATTTCAGTTTATGCTATTTGGGAGTATAGTAACGAGCCTTGGTTAGCAATATTACCAGCACTCTACATGGCCTTTGGAGATGGAGTCACCGGAATTATAAGGAATAAAATGTTTCAAAAAAGAACAAAAAGTGCCTGGGGAAATGTTGGAATGGCAATATTGTGTTTACCGTTGGGGTATTTCTTTGGACAATTGGCAGAACCAGAAATTCCGTTGTGGGGGCTAATTTCTGGGATGGTAGCATCCTATGTAGAGAGATATGAATTTGGCGTTATCGATGATAATATTCTCATTGTGTTATTTTCTAGTTTAGTTTTAGTAATTGGCCTAAATATTGGACCGATATAGAATACAAGGTACTTTATTGAATGACTCTTGGTTTGGTAATATGACACTAAGCGTTGGAGATAATTTGGTCGACTTTACTTTAAAAAATGCTAACAACAGTATCGGTGGAGATGAAGTCAACGCAGTAAAATATGCCCAAGAAAATGGCCTAGTAGTAGCGTTTGAGTGTAATCATTGCCCCTATGTGGTAGCCAGTGTTTTGCGAATGAATTCATTAGCCAAATACTGCTTTGACAATGGTATCGGATTTGTTGGAATCAACTCTAATGATTCTTCAGTATACGAAACAGACTCGTTTGAACACATGGTAAAGAGAGCTGAAAAGGGTATGCCATATCCTTACTTGCATGATGAAGATCAATCAGTTGCTACAGAATATGGCGCAAAAAGAACCCCCGAATTTTTCTTCTTCAACAAAGACAAATCACTGACTTACAAAGGTCGAATGGATGATTCCCCAAAGAATCCGACTGAGGTTACATCAACTGATTTACTAGATGCCATTAATGCAGTATTAGCAGGTAATGAGCCTGAAATAAATGCAACAGAGTCAATTGGCTGCTCGGTAAAATGGAAGGCATGATCTCATGAGTTGCCGTAGACAGTGTGACTGGGATGACAATCAAGTTTGTCGCAGTTGTGGCATTGATTATTCAACCCCAGATGATAATGAGTCAAATAATGAATCAAAAGATGAATAACTAACGGATTGATTCAAAGACTTAACCACAAACCGGTCAACATGCAAGTGGTCATCTTAGCCGGTGGTATTGGCACAAGGTTAAGCCCATGGACGAAATCCGTGCCTAAACCACTATTACCGATGTTGGACAGAACTTTACTTGAACAAGTAATCTATACAATTCCAAATAATTTAATCGATGAAGTTATTGTTGCAGGAGGGTATAAAGTAGACATGATTAAATCATATTTTGATTCTATAGAATGTGACTTTGACGTCAATATTGTTAATGAAAAAGAGCCACTTGGTACTGGTGGAGCACTTGGTAACTGTAAGGATAGTGTGAGTGGTACCTTTGCTTGTTTTAACGGAGATATAATTTCATCACTTGATGTGGGAGAACTTCTAAAATTGCACAATAAAAACGGTGGCATTGGCTCTCTAGGTCTTTGGGAAGTTGAAGATCCAACTAGGTTCGGTATTGTTGGACTAGACGATTCTGAAAAAATCACCAAATTTAAGGAAAAACCCAAACCGGATGAAGTATTTTCTAGTCTGATAAACGCAGGCTCATATATTTTTGAGGAGGATATCTTTGACTTTATGCCGCAAGGTCGTCATTCGCTTGAAAGAGATGTATTTCCACAATTAACCGATACAAGAATGCTAAATGGCATGAAATTTGGGGGTTATTTTATCGATGCAGGGACAAGGGAGTCTTGGTGTGATGCGGTATCAAAATGTGTGGAAGAATCACGATTTAGTTCTGGTACTAGAGTTGAAAATTCATGGTGTTACTCCACCAAAAACCCAGTACTTGACAGTAGTATTATGTCTTCAATGATTGCATCAGGTGTAGAAATCGCACAGTCTTCAATAAAACACTCGACTATCTTAGAAAATAGCAAAATTGGTAGATTGAGTCAAATATCTGGAAGCTTAATCGGTCGCAATAGTATCATTGGGGAAAATAGTCGATTGACAAATGTTATTGTTGGTCATGATTCGGTAATCCCACCAGGTACTACGATTACTGATACTACTTGGGAAAACCAGTGAATTGCACATTATGAGTGGAAGAACTCAAATGCAATGTTAGCCTGCCAAACTCATGGACAAACCCTTGATAGTTGTTAATTTCAAAACGTATCAAACAGCATGCGGCGAATCTGCAGAGCAACTTGCTACAGTAATGGAACAGTTTGTTAACCGAAATTACCGCATGATAGCAGTAGTATCTGCATTTGACTTGTCTTCAATTTCTACTAATTCTGATAAACTTGAGGTTTGGTCACAACATCTTGACCCAGTTGGAAAAGGTAGTCACACCGGTTGGCTAGAGCCTGATTTGGCTATTCATCGTGGAGCAGTTGGAACAATAATCAATCATGCTGAGCACAAAGTTTCACTGGAACATGTCAAGGAATTGATGGCTATGTTACCGGAAAATTTTCCTATTTGTGCGTGTGCTGCAGATGTTGATGAAGCGATTGCTTTGGCTAAACTAAGTCCAACTTTCATTGCCGTGGAGCCTCCTGAACTAATTGGTGGAGATATTTCAGTCACATCAGCAGACCCATCCATTGTGTCAGACACCGTTGCAGCAGTTAAATCGACCAATCCTAATGTCAGAGTACTTTGCGGTGCAGGTGTAAAAAACGGCGCAGATGTCAAGAAGGCAATTGAACTAGGCGCAGAAGGAGTCTTACTGGCAAGCGGAGTTACCAAGGCTTCTGATATCAGTTCCGTGTTGGATGATTTGACATCTTGATTGATGGTATCTTAGTAATCAGTCACAGCAGGACTTCTCTAAGGCATCTTGGGCGCAGAAGCAAGTCTTTGCTGGGATTATATCTGCACGGGAACTTCTCTCATTAAACAGAGCGGTAACTTTCGCAAGTTCTTCTGAAGCATCTCCACGGGCTTCTAAACAGAGTTTTAGGCCCAATAATCCCCACATGTTATCTTTCCACAACTTAATGTCAGCTCGGTAAACTTCCTCTGCTTCCTCAATGTGACCTTGTTCGAATAGTAGTGCACCAAGGATGTGTCTGACTGGCTGCATTTGTCCCCATGGCTCATTGTAAGCAAGGTTTAGTGACAGATCTACACCTCTGCGTAGTTCGTCAAATGCAGCTGTGAAATCAGCAGAATGACCGTTTGCTTTTGCTAAGAATTGCCTTCTGTATTCAATTTCAGCTTCTAAGATTGCCGAATTAACATTTAGAATTGAAGGTCCTTCAGCAGGATCTTGGTACATCAAATTATTATGCATAACTCTGCCAGCAAGTGCTGGATTTTCCAGTGCTTGATTGAATAACACTTGTTCGGCTTCTGCTTCTGGAACCATTCCTTTGGAAGCATATGCTACACCACGAGCATAGTGTTGAGTGGCGATAGTTGCTGGGAATGCATCTTTGTCAGAATGCATTGGCTCAACAAGAATCTCATCCCACTTACCGAATCTAATCATAACGTGCCAAGGCATAGTGACGTATGATTCTAGGAAGATTGCACCCATAGGGATTATTCCAGCAAGCATGAAATTAACTCCATGATTTTCATCTCCAGCAGGCAAGGTTGCTGCGGCTTTTCGAGCATATTTCAAAGCAGTCTCATACTGACCTTCAAACATAGCGCACCAGACAATAAAATGGTGGTTGTGCATTCGATAAAATTTGTAAAATTGGGATTCATTTCCAGTAAGTTCGACATATCTGTCATCGGCTTCAACTGCTGCTATATTACATTCTACAGCCTCTTTCCATTGTCCAACCCACGCATCAATGTGTGAAGGCATGTGGACTAAGTGGCCCAATCCTGGCATTGCAGTACGCAATACGTCGGCAGCAGGAAGTGCCTTTTCAGGGAAAGGAGACAATTCAAGTGCGTGGCAATAAAGGTGGCAAAGAGCAATATGTTGTTTGGCATCTTCGCTACTTTCGAACGCATCTTCCATGATTTTGACCAATAGTAGAGTATTATCATCTGCAGGAGTTATTTCTCCGGTGGTAGTGTTTTTATCCCATAGTTGCCAAGCTTTTAGATTCATCAAACCCTCTACATAGATCGCAGTTACATCTAAATCGCCGCTGTACTTTTCATACAATGGTGCCATTGCTTCAGCAAATGCTACGTTCAATTCTGGGCTGTTGCCCATATTGAGTACTGTAGGGTCTGCAGCATCTCGAGCTTCAGCTGAGTGACGAGTTGATAGTGCTTTGATTAGGTCTTGTTCTAATTCTGAACATCCATCCATTACAGATAATGC
>JAKMFF010000117.1 GCA_022425585.1 Candidatus Poseidoniaceae archaeon | reverse complement strand
GAGGCATTCAACCGCCATCGTTGAAAAGTCAATCATTGTGCAGCGTTGTCTTTTGGCATACATTATCGCCATTTGGTCAAGTAGACCGCACGGGGTGTTGAGCACTTCATGCTCGAGAGTTTGGGCTTTTTTACACGCGTCAAGAGGATCCATATTTCCGTATTTACCAAGGACAATGGCCAGGCAAAGGGCGGCAGATGAGGACATACCTTTGCCTTGAGGTATCTCACTGCTGACTGTTAAATCAGCCGGTGCACCGCCTATAGCTTGCCACAAAGCAATGACAGTATCGTCACCAGAATAACCTATTTCTCGACTTTTTATTGTCAAAATCAGATACCTGTTAATGGCAAATGGCAGAGCAAGTCCTTGGGTGTAATCGGTATGCTCGCCAATGATATTGACCCTTGCTGGGACAGTAACTCGGCGATGCATAGCAAGTGGTCAGTAAACTGCTATATTGCTTGATTGGCAAATTATTTTTCCTCGATTACAAACATGTCATATTTGTGAATACCTTTGCCCTGCTGCCAAATTCGTTTGAATTCAAATCTAAGGAGCATAGAAAATAATCGACGTATGGTATTGATTGATAATACTAGATATGTGTATGACCCTGGCCATTTTTTGACAGTAAAACCAAGTTCCTTGAGCACTTTTGCCATTGCTGGATTCTTAGTACAACACAAAATCTTGTCACTAGTTATACTCTCTAATGCCTTTTTGATTAATTCCTTCCCTTTACCCTGGCTGCGAAAGTTCGCATCTACTAGGACAGTTGAAATCTCCATATGGTGCCCTACCATGCGCATTTCCGCATAGGCGATTAATTGTTCACCGTGGTATAATTTGACACAATTACCTGCCAGGTATCTAGCCTCTCGACGTCTACTGGTCGGCGGACGAACTTCCATTTCAGAAGCCAATGTTGACTGAAGCCATTCGACATCATCCATATCCGTAGCACATCCATAGCTGATAAAGGGGTTATGCCGACGTTACTTTTTGTTACGAATCGACCAATTCTTGCGCGGCAATCCTTCTAATGCAACACCGGTAAGGGCGCCCCAAATGTAAGGTTCATCAATTTCGAGATACAGGACAATGAGCATTGTAATGGCTGCTAAAATCCAATGATGAACCCACAGGCCTTTGAATTTCAGATGAATTTTAGTATTCTCAGTAAAATATCTAACTAAAGCATAAGCAATAATTAGCGAGAGTGAATAATACGCATAGTCCATTTTATCACTTCACAATGGAATATTACAAGACGGGCAGAACTTCCATTCTGGTTGGATTTCTATGTTACAATTTCGACATACCTGAGGTTGATTCTGCTTGCCCATGATGACTGAATCCTTGACTACTGAATCGCCAATTTGTCCGATCTGCACCACAGGCTTGTCGTTTTCTAGGTAGGTTTGTCTTATTCTTCCTGCCTCGGCAAATAGCCCGGCTTTCTGATATAATTCAGCGGCTTTAGCAAAGTCTCTAGCTAGTTCTAGATTATTGGCTTCAGCGGCCAACTTGTTAATTTCATCCATTGAAGGTGCCCCGCCTTGTTGCGGTTTAGGCTGTTGATTAGATTGTTGATTAGTTTGCTGAGTTGGTACACTAGCACGAGCCTTCTGTGTTGGCATTGTCCCACTAAAGCCAGTTTTGACTACTGCACCAGTTTGTATCACTTGAGTTCTGCCTTGAACCACTTGTGCTCGTGGAACAAAGCCTTGTTGAACAACGACGGTTTTCGTTGCCGGTTTACTCACTAGTGATGCGACAATTAACATTATTATTCCACCACAGCAAAACAGGCTGCCAATTCCTACAACAATGTCACTGCTATCCCTCTGTTCACGTAAATCACGACATTCCTCCGACACTTCTCCGGTGAAAAATTCTTCATCAGCACACTGATCTAATTCATCTATATTAGGTTCCATTGCCACTCCTACTGCACTGAAAAATAACCACGCAACCATCAATCCTCCAAAGACCCACCATCGCTTGTTGGAAGAACCGCCACCTTGGATGGCACCGGGAATAATAATTTGCTGTGCCACACCCATAGCAGGTCTGCCTACCATTTTATGCTAACGCTCTTTTATGCCACCGGTAAAAGTGAGAGTTTGTCAATGTGGAGCCTCTCCCATTGCCATGGACGAGTCTCCTTGGTGGCCAAGCGGCATCATTCATGAAGATTCAGAACCGTTTGACTCAGGCAAAATTAGGACTGAATTTGGCACCATTTATTGCTGGAATTATCAGGGCTGCTTGACTGTTGACTGGTGGGCACAGCCCCCAAGTCAATCAGCAATAGTCGGAACATGGCCAAAAGTAACCGAGGTATCCATCCTGCGTGAAGACCGAAAGGGCCTGTTATTGCAGATAAATGACCAACAAATCGCTCGAGTTTTACCGTTCTCAGTGGGCAATGATCTCTCAAGGATGGTTAGACATGAACCGTGGAATAATGCATTACAGAGTCAACCGGTAATTTTGCCAAGTATGGTTTACTTTACCGAAGGAAACGACAGAGTTGCAGTTTATGATTTGGCGGAAACCATCACTGGAAGTGAGGTAAAGTTGGCCAATAAACTGGCTGGAATGCTTGGCCAAATCCACGCTGCACTCGATGATTTCTCTACGCCTAATACAGAGCGTAGATGGAACGACCGATTGAAGGATATCGAAGCTGAGTTGAAGACCAGCACTCTTTGGCGAGCCCCACACAGTGCAGCAACAGTAGGGCTTCCAAGACTGAATTTTGACTTGGAATTGCTAGGTAAAAAAGGTGATGAGATTTATTTTATTGCCGACTCAAGAAGTCCGGTAGAACATATTCTGTGTGAGTCGGACCGTTTGCCGGGAATGGCCCATCTGATGATGATTGAACAGCAAATCTCCTTTGCAGAAGGGATGGATGAAACTGCTAGAAAGGAATTATTAGATTCATGGTTAGCCACTACGCCCGATAATTACCGTAGCAAAAAGGCGCTCTCTACCCTACTTGGTGGTCCGTGGATTTGGCGTTACCATGCGGTATTATTGGCGCTTGGTGAAGCACGTATGTATGGGGACGAGCCCTTGCGGAAGAAATCCCAAAAGTGGCTTAGTGATGTCTCAAGAATACAGGCCCACTTGGGAGTGCTTCGCCTGTGGAAGTCTGGACTTTGGGGTGGCATTATCGGCTCAGTAATTGCTTTCTTTGCCTGGCGAATGGAATCAATATCCCCAACGATTGCCGGAGTTGCGGGCATAAGTTGTTTGTTATTTGCCATTCTAAGCAATCAAATCTATTGGGCTAAAGACCCCAATCCTTACTGATTACATCTGTTGTCTAATTCTGTTATCATAGAATCTTAATCCATGATTTTTGGCCAGTTGCATAACTTCAAGCAAGAACTTTTCTTTTTCCTGTCGCTCATCTGCACCGCCTTGAACGTCCCAGTATAGGTTCAGAGAAACATCAATCGAGGTGGCAGAAATATCATTGACTCGACACCAAGAAGAGTCTTCATTCATAGTAGCAGCATTTTCCATAATTGATTTTAGTACATCATCGCGAAATGCTTCGACATTATCGGGGTTGGAGTTGAGGTCAAAATGCAGCATGCTTTGCCATCTGCGCCATCTGCGCTTGCCATAATTCTCTACTGGAGTGCTAACTAAATTGGCGTTTGGAATGGTAATTACCGTATCAATTCCGGTTCTAATTAGGGTGGTTCTTAGATTGATTTCGATTACTTCACCCTGCGACGCGCCTACTACTACCCAATCACCAACTTTGAACGGGCGGTCAAGTAATACTGTGACTGCGCCAAAGAAATTGGAAATAGTATCTTTTGCCGCAAGAGCCAGAGCCAGACCAGAAATACCTAATCCGGCAATTAGTGAGGTAAGGTTCAGACCAATTGCGTCGGCAATGAACACCGATCCAATAAAGACAATAACAAATCTCATTACACTCTCTAGAGCACTAATTAATGTCTTATCACTGCTATCAGCAACACCATCACTGTCGAGAATAAGTACTACATCTTGGATGACATTGACCAGTCTAAATGCCCAAATTACCACTGCTAGCGCAATAATAAATTGGAAGATATTTGGCAAGATTGTAATCATAATATCGGGCATCACATAGGTAGTTGAGCCATCTTCTACTGCATTTACTAATTGTATCGCTAGAAGATAAGACACCAATGCTCCAACAGCTGAGCCTAACGCTTTATCGGAATTTTTTACAGTTTTATGCTGTAGGTTTTCGGAACGAATAATTTTCTTCAATAATGAAGGAGCAAATGCCATGGTCAAAAATCTAACCAAAATACCTGCAAGGACTATGCCAATAATGGCTAGAACTGTGGCCTGGTTAACACCAACTGTATCCACTGCTTGAGTGGCAATATCTGTCTCAGTCATGGTTGGTGCACAGCCTCATTACTTTAGAGGTATTCTAAGGTAAATGGCGCGCAGTTTGATTCATTAACTGTCAGTATTGGTGAGGTGGTATGAGATTATACCATAATCCACGGTGTTCAAAATCCCGTCAAGCCGTCAAATTATTGACTGACAAAGGAGTATCTTTCCAAGAACACCGCTATCTTGAGGAAGGGATAATGAAAGAGGATTTGCCGATACTAGCGAGTCTAGTCGGGATTATCCGTAAACAAGAAAAAGAATTCAAAGAATTAGATTTTGCTGTTGATTCAGTAAACGAGGTAATCAAGGCATTGCGGTCTAAACCAAAGCTGCTGGAAAGGCCTGTACTGGTGAAAGATGGCAAGGCAATTATTGGCCGTCCGCCAGAAGAAATACTCAAATTAATCTGAAGTTATCCTGCTCTTGGCATCCGTACGATTGCACGACGGCTTCAAAAACTCAAAGCACTTCGCCAACACGATAGGATGTCGTCGAATAGTAAATCTCCAATTGTTGCGTTAAAGACAAGGCCATCTTTTGGTGTGCTGTTGTGCCTTCCGTTACTGCTTTCTTTGATGACGCCGATGGTTGCTTCATCACTTGCTCAAGACGAGCCATCAGGTCTAGAGCCGACCGATATTTGGTCAGAAGATTATTCCAATGAAATATTCCCTTGGGCGCCAGAATCGGACCGAGATAGGCAATTCAAAGAATACCACACCTATGAAACAACCAAGGCTTTGATGCTGCAACTTGAACAAGAGAATCCAGATATCTTTGAATTCCATGAAGGCTTGTTAGGTGGCGTTAATGCACGCGGCGAAACGGTCACTGCAGATACTTACGAAGGCTGGTATTATGGATATTCATCCCCATGGATGAAGATTACTGGTGATGTTCAAAACGGAGAATACAATGAATTTGTTGGCGACAATGGCAATTATGCTGACCGACACGACGTCATGATTGTTGGTAATCACCACGCAAGAGAGTGGATGTCTTACACTGTTGCTCTAATGCAGTTGGAAGTCATCGCTTTCTCTTACAACAATATTGGTTATGATAATGATGGAGACGGTCTTGTTGATGAAGATCCGTGGGGCGACGCAAACAACGACGGAATCCTCGATGATGACGGCGACTGTCTTGCTCTTGCCACCTCCCCTACTAATTACCAAGACTCCAATGGCGATGGCACCAACTGTGGGCCAGGTGACCTTGGAGTGGATGAAGACTATTCTGAGCAGTTTATTACCGATCTTATCAACACTAGAGAAATCTATCTTATTCCTATGCTGAATGTTGATGGCAACATCTACGACCGTGAAGTATTCTGCCCTGCTCCGGCTTGGGAGTCTTGCCCAAGTGGTGGCTGGAGAAAGAATTTGAGAAATAACGGGCCAGACCTACTGCCAGATTTTAACGAAGAAGTTGACGAAGATTGTGATGGCGTTGATTTGAATCGTAACTATCAGTTCGAATGGGGCGCGCCTCTTGGTGCTACAGTTCCATTGATTCCTGGTACCTGCACCCCTTCAGAAGATGAACGGGCTGGAATTGCCAATAATGATGTTTACACAGGGCCATATGATACCCAAGATAACGATGGTGACGGAGCCATCAATGAGGATAACGTTGATGGTGAAGATGATGACAATGATGGTCGAACTGATGAAGATTGGGCCGGCGGTAATTCAGAGCCAGAAACTAGATTCATTCAAGATTTAACTGAAATGAATGATGATGTTGGTAATGGTGCCAGTGAATTCAAATCTACTCTTACCCACCACTCCTACTCTGAATTGATTCTTTACCCATGGGGCCATTGCACCGATTGTGAAACTACAGATCACGATCAATTGGTTTACCATGGCGATAAGTTGGCAGAAATGACCGATTACACCAATATGCAATCATCAGACCTATATCCAACAACTGGAGATTTCTGTGACTGGCATTATGGTGTCCATGGCTCGTATTGTTATACCTCTGAAATAGGTACAGCATTCCATCAACATGAGGATGACATCGATCATATTGCGGTTCGAAATCTGGGTACTGGGTTCTACATGACAGAGATTGCCGATAATCCACGAGAGCGAGCAGATTTAGGAATTGCTAACATTTCTCAAAACCAATTTATCCAAATGCCTAGCATGGTAAATGTCCCAAGTACCGGTAGTATTCCAGTTGACATGTGCGTCGCCAACGGATTTGCCTATTCCCTAGACCAATCAGTATCTCATGTAATGTATCGTACAGTACAACCAACCCGTCTGCAAAGTGACTATGGGCCAAAGGAATGGTCTACTACAGAATGGTCAATGGCAATGTTTGAGGAAACTACATCGATATGTAATTTATTGAACGGAGAAAATGGGACAGTCATACGGTCAAACCTCCCAGTTGAAGATACAGTTTCAGGAGAAGTTCACTACAAAGCAATGCTGGGGACACTTGGCGGTGGTGATTTGTACCTCTATCCTGCTAATGGTGAATATTACGTTCTAGAGGTTGATTATCGAGCTGATTATGGCACACTCTTTGGTGCATTGTTCATGTTCTTTTTAGTCACCAGTTTCGTTTGGGGTGGTCTTGCGATATGTCTGCGGATGATGCTGGTTGATGAAAACGACAAAGAGTTCTCCGAGGCTCTCTTGGAGGACGGCAAATAAGCCGAGGTGATCCCGTGGCTCAATCAGATCAGTTTAACGGCCGTTTAGGTCTAATCTTCGCTTCTATTGGCGCGGCAATCGGTACTGGAAACATTTGGCGATTTCCAAGAATGGTTGGAGCAAACGGTGGAGGAACATTCCTAATCCCTTGGCTAATTTTCTTGTTTGCTTGGTCCATACCACTGGTAATTGCCGAGTTTGCTATGGGTAAGCGAAGTCGTACCGGTACAATTGGTACCTTCAGAATATTTGCCGGTAAGAAATTCGCTTGGATGGGTCTGTGGACAGCATGGATTTCAACAGCCATAGGATTTTATTATGCCATTGTCGCAGGTTGGACTATCAAATATTTCCAACTGGGAATTACTGGTGGACTGACCGGTGAAGGGGTAGATACCACTGAGGTGTGGAATTCTTTTCTGCAAAACCCAGGTCAAGTAATATTTTTCCAATTCATCGTAATTTGTCTTACTTTAGCGGCAATCTGGAAAGGTGCAAAAGCGATTGAAAAAGTCAACGTAGTACTGATGATTTCCCTGTTTGTATTGTTATTCATGTCACTATTCCTGTCGTTGTGGATGGACTTTGAAGACGGAACTTTAGACGGTGCGACATTCATGTTCTCAGTCGACCCAGATTTACTGTTTGAGCCCGAAATATGGATTAATGCCTTATCGCAATCTGCTTGGTCTTGTTCTGCTGGAATGGGTATGGCAATTACCTATGCGGTATACATGAGAAAAGATGAGGATACTGTCCTTAATGCATTTACTATGGGACTTGCCAATAACAGTATTTCAATTATTGCTGGGCTAGCAGTATTGTCTTCTATCTTCGCAGTTAGCAGCGACCCACTGGCAACCGTAACTGGTGGTTCCTCAGCAATTACTTTCCTTGCACTACCAGAAGTATTCGCCCAAGCTCCAGGTGGCTCAATTGGGCCATTTGTTATGATGGCCGGATTCTTCCTAGCACTATCATTTGCTGCCCTAACTTCAATGATTTCAACAGTCGAATTGTGTGTCAGAAATTTCGTTGACCACGGCTACAATCGTGAGCGCTCAGTAGCAATCACCGGTCTTGCGCTATTCATCTTTGGACTACCTTCAGCTGTAATGTGGATTAAATTAGATTCAGCGGGAGTTGCGTTCCCTGAATTCTTGGAAGTTCAAGATCACATATGGGGCTATGGATTGATGTTCTCAGGATTATTTATTGCCTTCTCAATTTGGAAATATGGTTATCTTCGCTGGAAGGCTCAAGTTGCCGCTGGAGAAGCACCCGGTGGCTTCAAGGGATATCTCGGCGTTGGGGTTTCAGCCTTCCGTGATGATTTCATCAATACCGGAGACAATGATATCGTTGTTGGTCGCTGGTGGGATATTTTACTCTACATCGCGTTCCCAATTCTGTTCACCGTCTTGATGGTCTCTTACTTTGGTGATATGATCGCTAATACAGATGACGTATGGAACCCAGGTAATCCGAAGGGACTTGGAATTATTCTCGCTTTCTGGGGAGTGGTGGCTATTTCTTTCATATTCCTCAACAAGTACCTAATTCAAAGGCCGATTTTCAGAAATATCCCAGAGGGTGCAGAAGTCGACATCTCTACTTTACCTGGTGGCGATGATGACCGAGTGTTTGAACTTGGAGAGTTAGTGCCAGGGTTTGAGCATCTAGCATCAGAAGATGCGGTGTTTGAAGCTGAAGTAGTTTGATTGAGTGGAGGATGATTGAGGTGTCTAACCTCGTTACCACACTAATTACCGGTCTACTTGTTTCTATTGCCTTCCTATTTCTAGTATACTGCTTTTGGAAACTATATGACCGGCCTAGTCGTCGTCAAATCGAAGTTTTACAAGAGAAGCGTGAAAAATTCAAAGAAACCAAAATGTGGCAGGCTGTTGAAGCCGAAATGGCGGCTGAACGTGAACAAGCTGAGGCACTGGCCATCATTCAACGACAAAAGGCGGAAGAGCGAGCCAGAGCCATGCCTCCAGCCGCTCAACTAACCAAGAATGCGCTGGCTGCTCTTGATGCACCAACAGAAGGAGCAGCATTCCTCGAACGTTTCAAACCAACAGTAAGTGAAGTCCAAGAAGTGGCTGTAGAAGATCTTCTTGAGCCGCAAAAAATTGATGATAGCGATGTGC
>JAKMFF010000108.1 GCA_022425585.1 Candidatus Poseidoniaceae archaeon | reverse complement strand
CATGTATACTACTGACTTGTTTTCAGGTGAACGCGACTTACACGTTGGACTAGATATTGGCGCACCAGTGCATACCAATGTTTACGCCTTTGCCGACGGAGTAATCCATAGCGTCGGAATAAATCCCGAGGCAGGGTCATACGGGCCAACTATCATCACGCAACATGAACTAAGGTTGCCAATTTCAATAGGTTCACATGAACTTGGAGAGGCTAGAAAATTCTGGGTTCTACATGGACATTTGTCTACTGAATCACTGACCATGGTGAAGGTTGGCAGCGTGGTAAAACAAGGTGAATTAATTGCAACTATCGGCAATGAACAGGAGAATGGTGGTTGGCCCCCACATATTCATTTACAAATATCGTATGAAGAGCCAGTGGATAACGATCTGCCTGGAGTCGTTAAGTTAGCAGATAGAGACGCATCACTCAAAATTTATCCAGACCCGAGATTAATAATCGGTCCCGTATATTGAGCGAGCAAGATCAATTTTGCTGGTCAGCTAAGAACTTCTTGAGAGATATTATCGGGTTGATTGATGAGGGATCTTTCCCATGGACTAACCCCAAGGCAATACTCAACCAATCCATGACAATGCAGAGATGTAATAGGGCTTCCAGTAAAGTCTCCCCTTCGCCGTGAACTCGCCATGCCATGTCGCTAGGGGTGTGAGCAATCATCCACTCTAATCGTTTTAGTACTCTTGAATGCATACCATTCCAAGTCAGGAATAGAATCACATTTTCACCGACGTTAAAATCGGCATCTTCGCCAACCCCACCCCAAGCCACACTTTCATTGTGGTTCATTTCTGGATAAACTCCAATTCGGGCAAATCTAGCTGAGTTTTCATTTAGTTGATTTTTGAATCTTATTAGGGCAGGAGTTAGTTCAGATGGCCCAAGTAACGCAATTGGCTGGGTTTCCATGTATGCTGTCAATTCCAATAAGTCTGATTCTTGATTAGTTATGAAATCATATTCCTCAACAACAGTTTGGAGACGAGTTAACATTGCTTGGTCATCACTATCATGAGGTATGATTCCTAAGCATCGAAATAATGCCAGTTGTCGGGAAAATATATGGCCAAATGCCGAGCGTGGAGGTTGTCCGCCAATCGATGGAATAAGGTAGCAGTTATAATGTAATTCAGCAAGTCCAGATAGTATACCACCTGTTGATATTACAATAACTGTAGCGCCAGACTTTAGGGCAATTTCTGTCGCTTCTATCGCCTCCTCAGTATTGCCGCTGTGTGATGTTGCAATGATTAACCATTGTTCATCCCACCATGCGGGGATGACGTAATCGCGTTGAACCACAACCGGGACAGAACCCTTCAAATCGCAGATGGCAGATAAGAAGTCACCTCCTGCAGCAGAACCGCCCATTCCCAGGGCAAGTACACCTTGCCATTGGCCATTGGCAAGTTCTTCAATCCACGGGTAACGTTCTACATTTACTGCCTTTAATCCCTTTCGAATATCCTCGACAAAGGCGCGAGTAAAGCCAATCATATCCTCGCTATCAAGGATTGATGCGCTATGATTGATATCAAAGTCCGCCATTAAACGGTGCTAGACTTTCTAGTTTTTACTCTATGCTATCATTTTCATCAATAGCCATGTGATGTAGTGCTATCCATTCGCCATCAATACGGGCAATACGAATTGATTTTCTTCCATTATGGTCCCATGGCAACTTAACAGAAGTCATCACCCAAGTATTTGGGTCAAGAAATTCGCCAACTGAAGAATCTTGATTGATTAAATCCACAACTAGATGTTCAGTCATTTGGGACACTACTTGAGCCGACTCTAAATCACGCCATGAAGCACCAGTTCTTTCTTGACGATCTACTCGCTCAACAACAGCACCATCCTTGGTCCAAGATGCCGGTCTCCAAAAGTTATCGCGCCACCTTATTACATCACCTAAGTCATAGCCTGGTTTACGATAAAGTAGAGTAAGTCTAGTTACATCGATACCGTCTTTTCGTCCAACAGTAGAATTAGTTTCTACAACTTGTCCACCATGTTCCTTTGTCAAATGTCGACCCCATGACCTAGCCAATCCTTTACTACCCATCACCACATCATAGCCACCGGTCACCGGGCCTTCACTAGTGATGAAAAACATCGGATCGTCTGCTAACATTTCGAGTACATTATCCAGCGTAGCGCGCAAGTTATTGTATTCTATTTCGCTGAGTTTTCTACCGCTAGAACGTAATTGCACAGTTGCCTCGTAATAATTTCCAGCCCTTCTTGTGCATGTCAAACAAACACCATTGGCCAATCGAGCACGCATGGTGTGCTCTTCTTGAAACAACAACGAGTCAATTACTCCTTCTAGTTGTAAATATATCATAGTATGTCGATCTGAAATGGTTCTGGTCTCTAGGCCAATAACAATATCTTCAGCGTCGGCATGAAATTTTAGATTTCGTTGTATCAGCTCGTCCCATACTTCTTGTTCACTAAGGTGCACCCATTTGCCTTGAATCTCAACAATACCGCATCTTGCACACCTAACCCATGGGACATTTTGTGGCACCTCCGCCAAC
>JAKMFF010000099.1 GCA_022425585.1 Candidatus Poseidoniaceae archaeon | reverse complement strand
GCGTATGATGGAACAAAGTAGTTTAACTTCAAGATTTATTTTTACCACAACCACTCCTTCTAGACTTATTGAAGCCTTGCGTAGTAGGGTTCAACACATTCGTTTTTCACGATACGACCGAAAAGTCATTGAAAATCGGCTGACAGAAATTTCTCAACAAGAACTTCTTGAACCAGCACGCGGAGTTATTGGAGACATAGCACACGTAAGCGAGGGAAATATACGCAAAGCGATTTTCATCTTAGAACTCATGGGTAAGCGTGATTTACTTGGCAATCGTAAAAACCTGCAAAGCCTCATTTCATCAATAAAAGTCAGAGAAATCCAACAGGTACTAGAGGAGGCGATGCGCGGTAGAGTTCATGATTGGCGGTGGGAGAAAACCAATGGTCGTAATGTAAGAAGTTTGAAAGGTGCTATGGGTTTATTGGACCAACTCATGGAAAAACAAAATTTTGAAGCAGAAGATATCGTTAATCAATTTCACAAACTCCTAACAGAAGGCAGGATGAATCTTGATGATATGTTGTTATCCAAGGTTATGATTAGTTTGGCTAAGTGCGAAGTTTCTGTTTTTAGGACTTCACAACCGAGAATCGAATTAGAGCGGTTTCTACTTGATGTTGCCAAACACTCTGCAGTATGAGTCAATCGGAATACTCTTGATAGCACGACCATTGGCAAGGCTGGGCGCGTAGCACAGCTGGATAATGCGTCGGCCTCCTAAGCCGAAGATCGCGGGTTCGAATCCTGCCGCGCCCGCTCAATCAACTCAAAAAAAGGCAAAATTGGGCAATGAGTAAAAAGAGAGACCTATTGGTTGGAATGATACGATGGCTCGCACCAACTCCAAAACCCCGGATTCGGCAATAGAATTGCCCGATCCATACGGCCATGGATTTGAGAGAATTGAGGATCCGTTAGAGAAAACTCGAATACAATGGAACCATTTGGAAACGAGAAGAAAATTATTCGGCAATATTGCAAGAAATTGGATGCTAATTTACTGGCGCTCTATTGTTGGTTTAGTGTTGGCTTTCACAGCCATGCTCGGAATATTGTTTCCTGACCAAATCTCTGAGAAGAACTGGCTGATTATTTTGTTACCCTTGCCAGTTTTATTAGCAGTAATCCCTAACATAATTGCTGTTGAGTCCGCTTGGCATGCAATGCAAGCAAAACTGTCCTTACGAGAACAGGGTGGCTTGAGCGATGGTGTTAGGCATACGCTAAGAGTACAGCCAGGTATAGATCGAATAATCGATGGTTTGAGAGACCATCGCCGGTCGAATTTAGTTAGTACGGTGCTAATTAGCATTGCATTCTCGATGATCCTATTGGCCACTGCAACAAAGTCAGGGACAGTTGCGTGGAATCTAGCGTTATTAGTATCCACAAGCACAGGTTTCATCTATACATTTCACGCTCAATATACCAATTTAAATGTCAAACAATTAGGTGACAGATTCCCCAACTTAGTATTCCATGCGCCAACACACCACCAAACACAATTGGGAAGTATATTGAGTGATTTATTATTGGCTCATTTAGACCCTGATTTGGAGCTGGAATGGAATAATTGGAAGACAGAATTACACAACTCTTTGATGCCAGGTAATGATAAGAAACAAGCACTTGAGAGGCTACTGTATTTACTCTACCTCCACAATTTAGGAGAGATAACCGATGCCGATGTTAGGAAAGAGTTTTCAACTTTTATCATTAAGGGGAAACTCGAGTCAATCCTCTACAATCAGGATAGCGATTTCAATTGGCGCACGCTGCAGAGGTTAATTTCTCATGCTAATGCATGGCAACCAAGCGCCTTCAATTTACTAGATAGGCTGCAAATTGATTTGTTGAGTGGCAAGCCAGAAATTTCTAGAGCTAAGTGGCGTATGGATGTAGCGCTTGATGACTTGTGTGTAGGCGGGGCAACAAATCTGTTTATTGTGTTGAATAATCAAACCTTTGAGAAGCGGAATGTCACAGTCGAGGTGCTAGTTCCTAATGGGGAGCCGGAAACACGAACTCACCGCTTTGAGTTAGATGCTTGCCCTCCTCCTCGCAACGCACTAAAATTATCTGCAACAAATGACGAAGATTGCCTAGATTGGATTCCCAGATACCTGCACAAGGGTGTAGTATTGTGGATGAATATCGCATGGAACAGAAACTTC
This sequence comes from Candidatus Poseidoniaceae archaeon, assembly GCA_022425585.1. The sequence goes on along the minus strand of JAKMFF010000099.1, from coordinate 850 downwards.
TACGGCAGAACTAACATTCAAGTTGTACTCAGAGATGAGTCGGGAATTGTTCTAGAATCAAAGGTTTTGACCACAGAGGTTAGCAGAAAAACGTCCAATGCGCTTAGAAAGCGTATGCTGCGTCTCGAAAAAGCCCGAGAAATCGGTGAAATGGACATACCAATTGCGGTATGACGGTTTAGCCAACTTCGCCTTTGTATGCGGTTGGCTTATTTCCCCCTCTCCCTTCGGTGGTTTTGTCGGGTGACTTACAATGGAAGCATGGGATATACTGGTTATCGGCGATGGCCCCGCAGCATTGCGCTCTGCTGCAGTTTCAGCAAAAAATGGAGCAAAAACACTCCTAATCTCTTCAATGGCTTTGGGCAATGGAGGAACTGCAGCACTTGAAGGACTGGCAGCACCTCTCCATGAAATGAACAACCGAGGGCATCGTGAAGATACGATAAAATCTGGTTATTTTTTGTGTGACCAAGATATCGTCACGGCAAAAACCAATATGGCAATTGATGAGATAAATCACTTAGAAAAAGCTGGGGTAGTGTTTAGTAGGGATGCCAAAGGCCTCCCTATGACAAAGAAAGGAATCGGCCATTCTAGTCCTAGAGTTGTTGATGCCGGTGATGCTTCAGTCAGAGATGTCCAACAGGTCTTAGAAGAGCAATGCATGAAGAACGGCGTTGTTAGGAGAGGCGATCAGCTACCGGTGATGTTAGTCAGTACTAAGCAGAAAGTAGACGGGGTAATCACTCTAGATATGGTAAATGGTAGATTTGTTGCAATCCAAACTAAAGCAGTCATTCTTGCTGACGGTGGTTTTGAAGGAATATTCAATGGCACAGACATTGGA
>JAKMFF010000083.1 GCA_022425585.1 Candidatus Poseidoniaceae archaeon | reverse complement strand
TATGTATCCTGAGGGGGTTAATGACCAATGGCGAGTAGATTTGAAAGAGCAGTATGACACTCAAGTTATTGGGGCGCAAGATCATCTGAAAGGCAAGATGTTCCGTGTTGGTTCAATGGGTGAAACGACCAGGGAAGAAATGATTGAGGGTTGCAAAAGGATGCTAGAATGTTTCAAAAAGCATGGAGTTTCTATCCCTGAGGTTGATGTTGATTCGTTTTTCTGAGGTGTTAATTTGACTCGATACATTGTTTTAGGGCGTTTTCAACCATTTCATAAGGGGCATGAATTTCTAGTTAATTCAGCATTAGAATTATTTAGTCAAACTGATGATGAATTAGTCGTTGCTATAGGCTCGGCTGCTAAAGGTTGGGATTCTGATAATCCTTGGACGTTTGAAGAGCGAAAAGGCATGATAGAATCATGGCTAAAATCTAACGACAAACGGGCAGAAATTATTGGTATTGAAGATATTAATGACCCACCAAATTGGGTGTCGCATGCCACCAAGTTTCACGGGGTTGGGGTTTTGGTGACTTCAGATAAGGTGACTCATGACTTATATCAGCAATTTGGATTTGAAACAAGTCTAATTGATTTATCAAATCGGGATAATTTCGAGGGTTGGCGAGTACGTCAAACGGCGTTAATGTTGTCCACTGTTTATGATGATGATGCAGTAGCAAGTGTTCTTGGCGCCTCAGTCCCAGAAATAGTAGTCAAATGGCTAATCGATAACGATGCAATATATCGTTTATCAACTATGGGTTCAGGTGTCAATGTCGGTTAATCTGATGCAACAACTACTCTAGAAGCGATCAAGACTTTTTTCTTGTACATATAACCGGCTTCTACAACATCAACAACAATTCCGCTAGGATATTCTTCTGAGGCTGGAATAGTGGTTATCGCCTCCATTTTTGCTGGGTCAAATTTTTGTCCTTTTGCTTCTATTGCAGTTAAGCCATCACCGGATAACTCGTGCCACATTTTGTTACGCAACAAACGAAGCCCTTGTGCCAATGGCGATTGGTCGCCATCTTCGATATTAGACATGGCACGATCAACATCGGCTAGAACAGTGAGCATTTTTCTAGCTAATCCCATGCTGCCATATTGAATTAATTCCGATTTTTCACCAATAAAGCGCTTACGTACATTCTGGATTTCAGCATCTTTGTAAGCGATCTCTTTTTCCGCAAGTTCAGCCCTTTCGAGAGCTGCTTCCAGAGGGTCTTTTTCCTCTTCAATTACCCCAACTTCCATGGTGTCAGAACCCTCTTCAATTACCGGGAGTTCATCATCCACAGAGTCAATAGGTGCCTCATCAGATTCTTCAGACATGGTGTTGGGTGCAAGCCCTTATTCTTCAATCCGTCGTCTATTATTGATGCAGATAATTGCTTAGATTGTGGACTCCATGGCCCCAATTGATGGCTTCAAGATGTTCTCTGCCAACAATTCCGATCACTCCTTCGGTATTTTCCCAGGTGGTTATTGCGTGAACTAATAATTTTGAATTACGAGTATGAGCCTCAAAGGTTGGGATTATCTTAGGATCTTCTTTTTCATCAATTGTTTCACCAAGTTGTTTTCGTCGTTCCATCCAATCGATGCAGACCTTGTCAGCAAACTCATCTTCGGGAAGATTTGCCAATTTATGTCGCAAATCTTTCCATGTAGCGCTAGAGTACAAATCATTCCGACTCTCAATTACTCTGTCTAATGCCACATCTAAGTACAGATAGGTTCTTGCCTCCCAGCATTCCCAATGACCTAAACTCATGTAGTTCATCAATAATAGGAGCCCTTCTTCCCCATTATTCAAATTTTGAAGTATTTCACGTACAGAACCATCTTTGGCTCCAATATCTTCCATCCAATCCAATATTTCCGCTTCACAATCAATATCGAATAAACGAGATAATCGGTCGGATTTTTTTGGTCGAGAATTTCTAAAGGAACCTGATTCCATACCTCGGTAAACATCATTCCACGGCATCTGCAATATAGTTTCCAGACTCTCCTGTTCTACTAACAGTAAAACAGTCTCAATTCCCATAATCACCTCTAGATACTCGTCTGCTTTGATGTCATCGCATACAACTTCTGTCAATTCTGCCTAAATTCAACAATAGATTTCAAGAGTCACCTACTTGCAGCGTTGTTTTGGGGTCATTATGGCAACTATCAAAGAGCAAATCGAATTGATTCGCGCCGAGATAGATAAAACTCAAAAAAATAAGGCCACTAATGCTCATATTGGGAAACTAAAGGCCAAGATTGCTCAATTGAAATTAAAAGAGGAAAAGGCTCATGCTCACTCTAAAGCAAGTGGCGGGGGCAAAGGGTTTGAAGTTAAGAAATCTGGTGATGCTACTGTTGCTTTGGTAGGATTCCCTTCCGTGGGTAAATCTACTCTTATCTCTAAAGTTACTGATGCCCACTCTGAAGTTGCAGGGTACGCCTTTACCACACTAACTTGTATTCCAGGGGTTATGGAACATCGTGGTGCTAAGATTCAGATTCTAGATTTGCCAGGTCTAATCAAAGGTGCTGCGGAAGGCAAAGGCCGTGGTCGAGAAATTTTGAATGTAATTAGAAGCGCAGACATGGTATTGTATATCGTAGACCCTTTCCAAGATGCCCACTTCAATGTATTACATAGAGAACTTCATAATGCAGGGCTGCGGCTAAATGAAACGAAGCCTCCAGTATTCATTAAGCGAACCGAAAGAGGTGGTATTGATGTTCGTACAACTGTTGAGCAGACCCACCTTTCCAGTGAAGATATGGGTGATATAATTCGCTCTTTTGGCTACACTTCTGCTATAGTCACATTAAGAAACGATACGACAGCAGAACAAATTGTTGATTGTTTAGCAGAAAATAGAATCTATGAAAAGGCAGTTGTGGCAATAAATAAAATTGATATTGCTACTGAAGATGACTTAGTT
>JAKMFF010000076.1 GCA_022425585.1 Candidatus Poseidoniaceae archaeon | reverse complement strand
CAACTGGTTGGGTTTACACAATATTCGCGATTGCCATTGCTGCGAGTGAAGTAGCGATTGGGTTAGCAATTTTCCTTGCCATGTATGGTAAACATGAAACGATATCACTAGACGATGTAGACGTCTTGAGGAACTGAGGTGAAAATATGGCAGGAGCAGGCTCAGACACAATTATCGATAGCGAATTGATGCAATTCGCACCGCTGATTATTCTTCTTCCAATGCTAGCATTCCCGGTGATTTTGTTCCTTGGACGCGTCTTCAACAGAAACCCATTTTGGAAAGACACCATGAAAGAAGGTGGAATAATTGCTTTGGTGGTTATGGCATCTAGTCTGATCATTTCTTTATTGTTGATTAAAGATCACCTTGGTGGATTTGCAAGCATGAAAGATTCCGTGGATTTCTTGTGGTTAAATTCGAGTGTCTATGAAAGTGGCAATTTAACCTCAATCTCTTTTGGCTTTGGAATTTACATCGACCACATCACCGTGATGTTGCTATTTGTCGCATCATTCCTGTGTTTGCTGATTAATATCTTCAGCATTGGTTACATGAATACCGACCCTATCAATGATAATCGTAACCATCGGTTTTATGCTGAATTTGTATTATTCTGCTCCGGTATGCTAGGTATGGTTCTAGCAGATTCTTTCCTTTGGTTGTTTATCTTCTGGGAAATAATGGGTCTTTGTTCCTACCTACTAATCGGCTTTTATTATGAAAAGCCAAGTGCGGCCTATGCGGCAAAGAAGGCTTTCCTAACCACTCGTATTGGCGATGTATTCTTGATAATCGGCTTAGTTATGATGTGGGACATTTTCGGCTCACTTGACTATGACGTAATCTTTAGCGCAGTTAACGATGAGACATTCATGGCTGGAGTTTCTTCTAGCACTTTGCAATGGGCACTTGGCATGATGTTTATCGGTGCAGTGGGCAAGTCTGCTCAATTCCCACTACACGTATGGTTGCCAGATGCTATGGAAGGGCCAACTCCTGTGTCAGCACTTATTCACGCGGCAACAATGGTCAATGCAGGTCTCTACCTAGTTGCTAGGATGTTTCCATTCTTCGGTTCAGAGTATCTACAACATGATCTAGTCGACCTTGCCTTCATCATCGCTTTAGTTGGTGGAATAACTGCGGTAATGGCGGCAGCAATTGCCTTTGTCCAGCATGATTTGAAAAAGGTCTTAGCTTATTCAACGATGAGTCAATTAGCCTACATTTTCACAGGTCTAGGTTGCGCAATGTTCCTTGCCAATACCCTTGATTGGCAAACAGATAGCGATGCTCACTACATTGTGATTGTAGCCTTTGGTGCTGCATTATTCCACCTTTTCAATCACGCTATGGCCAAAGGAATGCTGTTTATGGCCAGCGGTTCAGTAATTCACGAGGTACATCATGCGCATCATCACCTACATCACCATGATGACCACCACGATGATCACGATGACCACGGTGAACATGACGACCATCATGAAGAAGAATTTGACGCTCAGTCAATGGACAACATGGGCGGTTTGGCCTCCAAGATGCCACTTACCGCTACCGCAATGTTGGTTGGTTCTGCCTCAATAATGGGTCTTCCACTTATTGGTGGATTTTGGTCTAAGGAAGGAATAATTGCCAATGCATGGAGAGTTGCTCTAGAGGATCCTCGGTTCTTCTTGCCAGCTATGTGTGTTCTTGTTGGAGCCGCAATGACTGGATTTTACATGTCAAGAATGTGGCTGAAGACCTTCGCTGGCAAACCAAAGACCGAAGTTGCTGCCCACGTTGGTCAAACTAATACTTGGATTAAAATCCCGTTATTTGTCCTAACATTTGTTACCCTGTCAGCTATTTTGTTTGCTGGAATGGGCTTCACTCACTGGGCACCAGACAGCGAATATGGCCTATTATCTGAAAAGAATCTGCTTGATGGTATCGCTTATGAAATGAGTCACGCATTTGCTAATGGGGACACGTTCTTCTTCATTCTAACTTATGTAGCAATTGCCATTGGTGCAGTATTAGGTCCAGGTCTTGCGCTTTCGCTATATGGTGGCAGTTTAGCTGAAGGTGAGAAAGTTAAGCCATGGATGAAGCCTATTATCAGACTAAATGCTTGGGTCTACGGTCGATATAATTTCGACAACCAAGCAATCGCTAACTCTGGATTATCTAGGGCACTTGAAAACCGTCTCTACATCGACCACTATTACGACATGGCAATGCTCAAGATAGTAGCTGGGTTTTCCGATAAATCAGCAGAAACCGACAAGAATGTCGTTGATGGAGTAATCAAGAAGATTGAAACTGGGACTCAATCAATTTCCAAAGTTGTTCGTTCAATGACTACAGGGTCTGCTCGCGATTATATTCTAATGGTCTCAGTTGGAACCTTAGCAATTTTCTTCCTACTATGGGGGGTGGCTTGATTGACAGACTTGATTTCTATACCATTGGTCGCTTTCCCATTAATTGCCAGCATGATTTTACTAGCCTTTGTTTCCAATGCTAATGCTCGAATGCGTGCTCGTTTAGTTGGACCAATTAGAATGGCATGTCTAATATTTTCATTATTGATGCTTGTTTTGACCACTGGTATGTTCTTTAGATACTTTGGTGATGTAACTTGGATGGATATCAGTTTCAATGAATATGAGTTTGATCATAAGTATACCTGGGTTGAAAGCCTTGGAATAAACTGGGCAGTTGGCCTTGATGCACTATCTTTCCCTATGGTTTGGTTAACGACTTTCCTGCTTCCCGTCACCATAATTGCCACTTGGAATGAAAAACACGGTGCAACCTATTTCCCGCTATTATTGATGATGGGTGGTGCACTAATTGGAGTATTTGTTTCGCTTGACTTGTTCATGTTTTACGTGTTCTGGGAATTAACTCTAATTCCAATGTTTTTCCTAATTCTAAAATGGGGTGGCAAAGACCGAAAGTATGCTTCTCAGAAGTTCTTCATCTATACTTTCACAGCCTCAGTAGTAATGTTACTAGGTTTAATCACTCTGTACTTCTTACAGGACCCATACAGTTTAGCATCATCTGGTACAATGACCGGCAGAAGTTTCTCGATACCAGAATTAATTGACAATGCTAGAACTAGCAATGTTGGAGACAATTGGTATCTAGGTGCTCAAATGCAGAAGATACTCTTCGTTATGTTGATGATAGGGTTCTTGGTTAAACTTCCAGCAGTTCCGTTCCATACTTGGCTGCCTGACGCTCACGTACAAGCACCAACAGGTGGCTCTATGCTGCTTGCTGGGGTAATGCTGAAAATGGGTGCCTATGGAATGTTTAGGCTTCCAATTAGTCTGTTCCCTCATGCATTATATCACTTCCAATTAGCCCTGATGATAATTGGTATGGTTTCCTTAGTATGGGGCGCAATAGTTTGTTTGGGGCAAACCAATCTCAAGAAGATGGTTGCCTATTCATCGGTATCTCACATGGGGGTAATTCTAATCGGAATTGCTACAATGCAACCAATGGGTTGGGCTGCAGCCCTCTTTATGATGTTCGCACACGGAATAATCAGCCCAATGCTGTTCGCAGTTTGTGGTGCATTCAAACATCATTACCACAGTATGGAAATTGGGGCAATGCGGGGTATGGCAAAACATTCTCCATGGCTGGCAACATCAATGATGTTTGCTTGGATGGCGTCTTTGGGTCTACCGCTACTTGCAGGGTTTGTTGCTGAAATAATGATGCTAATCGCACTTTGGAAAATGATTTCCCTTGATGGATGGAGCATCTGGTGGATGGTTGGACCAGCACTCGTTCTAGCCCTAACTGCCGCTTATTATCTATGGTCGATGCAGAGAACAATATTTGAAGGGGGAGAAGATACTCAACCACCAGCTTCTATGAAAGGACACGCAATACCAGATATTAGTAATTCAGAAAAATTCGCTATGCTGATATTGGCTCTATTCACAATCATCTTTGGTGTTCTGCCATGGATAGCATTAGACATGATGGATGACTGGACTATTCAAGCATTTGAGGGCTTAATAATCCCGCTTCTAAGAGGAGGTGCCTGAGATGTCTACGGTAGAAAATGTTGAACCATTTGGTGATGGTTTTATTGCTGCACTTTGCCCTGAACTGATAATTTTTGCCGGTCTCTTAGCATTGATTATAATTCCAAACATCGGTAAAGGGACTTTCAGAATACCAGGTACTCAAACCAGAGTAATGTGGTTATTTGGTGGCGAGAGATTCAAACTTACCAGCAATCCGAAGTTGCCTGCATGGATTGCTACAATCACTTTAGGTGCAGCATTTGTTCAAACAGTATTATCATTCCAAGATGGAGTTGATCGGACTGCTATTGTTACTGAGAGCGGCACACAGTTGTTGTTGGTCAATGGGTTTAGTAGAGTCTTTGAAATGATTTTCTTCGGTGCACTTACCTTAGCCGCCTTTGCTTCCATGAATCGTTTAGAAGTCAAAGGAATTGGCCCAAAATTGTCTACCGATGACCTGTACAACAATCGCCGACAAGCGGATTTCTATATTCTAATGCTAACTTGTGGTCTAGGTATGTCTGTAGTTGCCCTTGCTCAAGACCTGTTTGTTTTGTTTATTGGCCTAGAATTGGCGTCATTCTCAACCTATGTTTTGGTTGCTTTCTACAAGGAATCTAAGGTTGGTACCGAGGCTGGAATGAAATATTTCATCGTGGGTTCAGTAGCCTCTGGAGTTGGGCTTTACGGCCTCTCAATGCTTTACTTGTGGGCCGGTTCTTTACAATTTGATGTCCTCGCGGCACAGTTCGTTATCAATGGGACAGATCCGCTTCCACTGATTGGTATTGGATTTGTTTTGGTTGGTTTCGGATTCAAAGTTAGTGCTGCGCCTTTCCACTTTGCTGCTCCAGATGCGTATGCTGGTGCCAGCAGTCCAGTTGCTGGTATTCTGGCAACTGCAAGCAAGGCAATGGGTATTATTGGACTTATCAGAATGCTGTTGATAGTTGCTTCTCCTGAAGCCAGCGAAGATGGCACAGTATGGTTAACTCTGCTTGGAACAATCTCCATAGTCACTATGACATGGGGCAATATTGCCGCACTAGGCAGCACCAATCCGAAGCGTATGCTTGCCTACTCCTCAGTCGCTCATGCCGGTTACATGCTTGCTGCAATAACCGCAATTGGCGCATGGAATTGGGACGACTCACTTGCAGGAGAGCCCGGTGAAGCAGCCGTTGCAGTGCTAACCGCAGTGATATTCCATCTTGTGGTTCTTGTTGCGTTTAAGCTTGGGGCTTTCCTTGTCCTCTCAGTGTTAGAATCTGATGGCGATGCATCACGTCTTTCATCGCTTGGTGGTTTAGCAAAGCGTGAACCATTCCTAGCAGTTGCTATGTTTGTTTTTATGATCTCACTTGCTGGTGTACCTCCACTAGCAGGATTCGTTTCTAAACTTCTAGTGATAATGGGTATTGTCAAGGTGGCAATTGGCCAGATGGGTGCAGAAATAATGGCTGGCGGAGATTACGGTCTTGCCGATGTTCACTGGGTTTGGTGGTTAGCGCTGGCCATGGTAATTAATTCAGCAATTTCGATGTTTTACTATTTACGAGTTGGAGTAGTTATGTTCTTTGAGGAACCAGAAGAAGGTCGAACAGGACCACTTCCGGCTGGCTGGCAAGTAAGATTTGCCATCCTAGCCTGTTTGATGGCGACGCTCTTCATGGGAGTTGCTAGTGACCAATTGTTAGAGATCTGTGAAGTTGCTGCAAAGAGCCTAAATTATAGTTGGAATTAATCCGCTTCTATGTGGTCAATTCAATAAGGGATGTCGATTAGGCCGCATGAGTGAGCCTCAATGGGTAGAAGACACGAAGAAAAAGTCGACGTAGAAGAATTAGCCCGTCTGGAAAATCCAGAGGATGGTTCAACTAGTAAGATTCGTGTCAAAATGCCTAATCGTAAAATCAACGAGATGTTTGCTCTAGCCGACCAAATTTTAGGCGGCAGAAGAGTATCGATACTTTGTGAGGATGGAGAGACTAGACTCGCTAGAATTCCAGGTAAAATGCGCCGTAGACAATGGGTCAGAGAGGGAGATTTGATTATTGTGTGGCCATGGGATTTTCAAGATTCAAAGGCTGATGTAAAGCACAGATATACCAAAACTCAAGCAATGTATTTGTCGAGAAAAGGAGTCCTTCCTGACGATGTTGATATTTTTGGCATGAATGTAACCCATGACGACGATGATGAGCATGACGATATCTTTGGAGTCATGGATGCAGAAGAAGATGATGTGATTGAGGACTCAGACGATGATGTCGACGCGATGTTTGGCGATGCCGATGAATCAGATGAAGATGATGATGTTGATGACATGTTTGGGGATGCTGAGGAAACAGAAGCCAAAGTAGCGCCAGAAGAAACTACAGAAGAGCCTTTTGTCCCTGTTGAAGAATATCCAGATTCCGGTGATGAGGGCGATGATGATGACGAAGACATCGATATCGACTCATTATTCGGCTAAACTAAAGCCCAGAGGTGGTCGATTGAAAGACCGAAAAGAAAACTGGGACGAACTTGCAATCAACAAGAATCGTAACCGTAAAGGTAAATCGAAGCGTTCAAAATCGAACAAAAAACCCAATCAAGATGAACGTGATGATCGGGATTTTATTGATTCCTTAGAAACTTCTACTGGCAAGTATGAGTGGATGAAGGAAAAACGCTACAAATCGCTATTTCGCGATATAGAAAATAAACTGCAAGGAGTTATGGGTAAGGGATCGTTTGAATGGGTAGATCGTCGAGTCTTTGACCAAGTCTTTGACAGACTTACCCTAATGTCAATATTCAAATTGATGAAAAATGAAGTAATTGATACGGTTGATTTTCCAGTTGCTAGGGGAAAAGAAGCTCACGTATTCCATGGTACCGACCCTAATGGTAAACCGATTGCCATCAAAATATTTCACACTTCAAATGCTGTATTCAAGAACCTAATTCAATATATTGAAGGTGACCGCAGATTTAGTGGTCTACGACGTCGGCATCGAGATCTTGTCGACATATGGGTCAGAAAAGAACAAAGAAACCTCTCAAGATTAGCCAAATGGGGCCTTAAGGTCCCCCAACCATTAGGTATTCACAAAAACGTCCTGGTAATGGATTATCTTGGGAATAACACTTCTCCATTTCCTAAATTACGCGAGGTTTCGATTGAAAACCCACAAGAAGTATATGATGAATTATTAGAATTTCTTGCAGTTGCATGGCAAAAAGCAAACTTGGTACATGGAGATTTCTCACCTTTCAATATCTTATGGAGTAATGAGGTTGGTCCAATTGTTATCGATGTAGGCCAAGCGGTAATACAATCCCATCCTAAAGCCCAAGAGTTCCTTATTAGAGACGTAACGCGTTTGGTAGAATGGGGTAACAAAAACGGCTTAGAAATGGAACTGGCTGAAGCGATGTATGAAGTTCTAAATATGGATTTGACTCATGTTAAAGAACAAGAATGAACCGTCATTCCTCTTCCCAAACAACGGTTTCATCTTCTGATAATTCCATCATTTCAAAGACCGCCTCGCCATCTTCAGGATCTACTTGGCTGGCTCGCATTCTTCTCGATCTTCGATTAGAAATATCCGATAGCCCCGGGACTAAATTTTCAAACCCAGTAGTCTCAATAGAATCGGTTTTAACCTCGATTGATTCTAGCGAACGATTGCTTAATTTAGCCTTACGACGGTCTTTCTCAAGATAACCAAGCACAGATCCATGTTCAGAGCCACCAGCTAACATTTCGATTGCTTGTCTAGCAGCAAAAAGCCCTTCTTGCTCGCCAATAATTACTACTGTTGATTTGTAAATAGTAATCTCGGTATCCGTTAGGTTTTCAATTAATTGTCTTACTTTCCCTTGACTACCAATAATTCTTGAGCGGACTCTTCGCTGTTGATTTGAGCGTTTTCCAACGAAATCTCTCAAGTCAACCATTTCGAAAAAATGTCGATCGTCAAACAAGCGAATGGCGGCTTTTGGCGCCATTCCACGACCGATTGCCTTCACCACATCGGGTAATTTCATCGCTTTTACCGGGTCATAACTTCCGGCTTGACCCCATGTGACTTCAACATCACCGGTCTCAGAATTGATGAATAAGTCTTGAC
>JAKMFF010000053.1 GCA_022425585.1 Candidatus Poseidoniaceae archaeon | reverse complement strand
GATGTATTACGCTCAATTGGAGGTAACCATGGCCGCCCAGAGAGTCGAGGAAGAGATAGCAGAACTGGCTGCACTAGTCGAAGAGCCAGAACGACTCGGAATTGACCCAAGGCCACCAGAAAAACCTGACAGGCCTTGGGCTAAGTGGGCATTAGGCTCGTTCATGATTATTATGATGCTATCCGCAGTTTCAAAGGTCATGTTCCGCTTTGTCTCTATGTGAAATAGAGATTTCCTTTCGGTTACTCTGACTATTCAGTCTCTGCGAGTTAGTAGCGCCGCACCTAGAAGGGCAACAATACCAGCAATTGCACCGAAACCGGGGGTCATCATTGGGTTCTCGTCAGAGTACTTATCAGCATCAACTGAGTACAGTCTAACAGTATTCCATTCTCCACCAGCATCGATATCTGGGTTGATATGAACCATGTCTCCAGCCGTAATAGTTCCAGACATGTCTGCATCGTGGAACATAATTTCAGCACCAGGCGCAGTAGCCTCAGCGATTGTGACCTTCAATACGTCATCGCCACAGCTCAATGTTTCGCCACCCATCATATCGTCACTGCTTTCAGATACACAATTTGCTAGAACAATGTGATAGTCTGCAAATGCTCCAATAACTTCAGTGTCAGACATCATATCTGCAGTATCAATCATCCAGTCGTATGCCATCATGTGATCATCATGGTCGTCGTGGTCATCATGGTCATGGCCATCGTGGTCGCCATGTCCGTCATGGTCATAGTTAGTGTTACCTGCAGAGTTTTCATATTCGGAATCTTGTCCATAATCGTCGGTACAATACCAGTCATCACCATGTAGTTCACAGTAATACCACCAAGTGTCCCAATCTGAATCAGAAGCATCATCTTTACATGACCAAACATCTTGTTCATCATCAGGATTCCCTTCCCATTCACAGTATCCACCATGATATGGCTCCCAGGAGACTCCGTCTGAATCGCCATCGCCACCAGTCATCTCCATCATCAAGCTATCGAATTCAGAGGCGTCAAGACCTCCATTGTCGTCTAAGTCATACATGTCTATCATGTCAACAACCATCTGCCAATCATCTTCTGTCATTGGTTCGTTTCCGAATTCAGAATCGTTCATAAAGGCGGCATATTCGCTTGGAGTGATTAGGTCATCACCATCGGTATCAAACATGCAGAACATCATCCCTTCGGATTCATCATTTAGCATCATGTAGAAATCAGAAAATTCCATTTCATCTAATAATCCATCATCATCTGTATCAACACAATTGACAAACATTTGAATGATTTCAGTCATCTCTGCAGTATCTTCCTCATCACTAGTTAGGGACACTACTTGGTCAATGAATGAACCTAATTCGTCGATTGAAAGGTTGTCGTCATTGTCGGCATCACTACTGTTGAATGCAGCGTATAAGTCCGATGAGAGTTGAGCGTTATTGCTTAGGTGTTCGTCGGAGCTTTCGTCCTCTTCACTGTTCCATTCTGCGACAAACTCGTCCCATGAGACGCCACCAGAATTATCGGTATCTGAATCTTCCATTGCTTCTTCAGGTGTTGGTACGTCCATTGCAATAATTCCGTTGACAATTTCTGACACATTTGCATAACCATCGCCATCGGCATCCATTAGTGCCCACGCATCAGCCTCTGACATGTCATCATCGCTATCATCGTCGTGGTCATCGTGGCCGTCTTCATCATGACCGCCTTCTAGGTAAGCATCTAATTCCATGATGAATCCTTCAAGTTCGTAACTATCAAGATCTCCTGACGCATCAGCATCGTTGTTATCAAAGATTACAGAGAATTCGGGATCGTTTACATCTAGTTCGTCGCCACCAAAAGTAGCGTTGAATTCATCAAGACTCATTGTGCCGCTTTCGTCAGCGTCAGCAATTGCAAGAAGTTCTTCAGGAGTAACTAGGTCGTCATCGTCGTCGTCACCATCTTCCATTGAGTACATGTATGCATCGAAATCTATAATGAATCCTTCAAGTTCAGTGGTATCTAGTTCTGTGGAATCATCAGCATCATTGGCGTCAAAGATGTTGCTAATTTCATCTCTCATCTCCTGTGGAAGTAGTTCTTCAGATTCAAAGAATGTGTAAAATTCATCAAGAGACATAAATCCGTTGCCGTCACTATCAGTCATCCCCAATAATTCTTCTGGGCTTGGCGCATCGCTACCTCCATGCCCCTCTTCGTGGAAACAGATGTCGTTTCGATCCCAAACATATTGACTGCCACCATATGTGTGAATCTCTGCGGTGAGTGTGTAGCATCCCTCATCCAGCATCAAGTCCATTATTGGCACATAATACAACATAATACCATTACCCATATCAGTGAAATCAGACGGTTGAATGGTGATATCTAGCAATACATTTCCATTCTCATCGACAAGTTCGAATTCAACATCGTCAACATTTTCAAACCCTGAAGAGATTGTGAAGTCAGGGTCAACATACTCTCCTTCACTGCTTGCATAGTTGTCAGTTAGATAAGCATCCACGAGGTCGCCATCGCCGTGATCTCCTTCATGGTCGCCATCGTCATCTCCGTGGTCATGTCCGTCATGGTCTCCATGGTCATCGCCACCCATCGGTGACAATGTGAACGGGAGTGCGTGCTCGACTAACGTCTCATCATTAACAAGCAGTTGGTCAGCAGCCTCTGCATCTAGAATGCTAATTGAGGATGTGCTAGTCATTCCATCATAACTTTCAACCATGACTAGGCTGGTTACGGCCAAGTCAGTAGATAGGGTGAATGTCATGGTTGTGGTGTAGTCACCTTCATGTTCAAGGGTAGTGGTGAATGAATATCCATTGCTCGTTGACAAGCCGGCGGTGTAGAGCGCAGTTGCCGGGTCAAAATCGTTTGGAATTTCAACTTCGGTGTTTGGTAGTTCCATGTCCATGTCATCATCGCCCATGTCCATGTCATCATCGCCCATGTCCATGCCATCATCGCCCATGTCATCATCATCTTCAAGGAATGATTGTTCGTTCCAATGATCGTCAAACACTGCTTCTGTGTTCATCTGGAAGGTGTTACCCATCCATGTAGTTTGGATATTTGTGGTTCCATCCGCATTCTCAGTCATTAACTCGCCTATTTCAATAACCATCATGCCCATGTCCATTTCTGTCATCACGAACATTCCATCAGGAGAAACGGCCATTGTGGTGGTGAATGTAGTAGTCATTCCATCGGAATCAGTCTCACTACCTTCCATCATCATGCCCATAGTTTCATTCCAAGCAGGTCCATTGTCAACAAGGTTGACAAAATCTGTAACCGAGTCCTTGAGAACTTGCTCAGTTAAACACGCTAAATTATTAGTCGCATTTTCGTCATAATTGTATGCAGTCTCGTCATTACATCCTGGTAAATCGACTAAGCTGTCAACTATACTTTCTACATCTTCATCTGTTAAGTCCATACATCCAGCCAAGACCATTGAAAAGGTCAT
>JAKMFF010000051.1 GCA_022425585.1 Candidatus Poseidoniaceae archaeon | reverse complement strand
GTGGTAGAACCGTGACTGTGTGGGGCGATTTCCTAGCTTTCTTAGGTGCTGTGTTTGTTGTGGGTTACATAGTAAGTGGTAGAGTATTGAGAAAATGGATGCCAATCTTCCTTTACGCATTTCCAGTTACTTTGATTGGGGCATTAATTCTAATCCCAGCGTCATATCTTATTGAGGATGATTTTTCCTCTATGGGAGCGGTTGGATGGATTCAAGCAGAATATTTCTGGTGGTTTCTTGCACTGGCATTAATTGCTGGATTATTAGGTCATACGGGGCTGAATACATGTTTACGCTATATGCCACCTCTAGTTGTTTCCACAAGTGTTACAATGGAGCCAATTATTGGTTCAGTGATTGGATTTATTTTATTTGATACAGGCTTGCCTGGTTTCTGGACATGGCTGGGTGGTCCTATTTTGATTAGCGGTATTCTAATGGTGATAATTGGCAGTTCACAGGAAAATACGAACAATGAAACAGTTGAAGTTTAGAAGGTTGGTTGAGGGAGTTCAATGTCTGAAGCAGAAAATCAAGGTTGGTTATTACTTACTAACGACGATGGTATCCAAGCAATAGGTATGAAGCTACTTGTTGAGTCACTAAATAAACGAGGTCACAAAATTGTAGTATTTGCTCCAAGTAACAATCAATCAGCCACAGGGATGCGAATTAATTTGATGACTCCATTGTCATGGCGATTCAGAGATGACCTGAAGTCAGAATGGGATGTTGAAGACAATAATTTACACTTGATTGAACTAGATGGGACACCTTGTGATACCATGATTGTAGCCTTAGACAAGGGGCTAAACCACATATTGCCTGAAATCACTCCAAGATTAGTTGTTTCAGGGGTAAACCTTGGTCCAAATATGTCTCAAGATTCATATCATAGCGGCACCATGGGTGCCGCAAGAGAAGCAGGTCTGTATGGTATGCCTGCCATTGCATCTTCCCTTTCGTCATTTGAAGAAGATGGTATGCAAAAGGCGGTAGATGCAACCGTTCAGTTGATAGAATATGCTCTAGGAGTTTTACCTCTAGAGCCAGAGAACCTAAGACGTCCTAGTGTTGATATCTCAAAGCCACATGTTAGTCGATGGCCTGTTATCGAGGATTATCCCGCATGGTCGAAAGATCCTATTGAAGCTCTAAGAACTGCGTTTAGACATGGTGAACTTATGTTAAATATCAACACACCACCAAATTGGAACGGTCGGTTTCAAACTACTCGGCTTGGTATGAGATGGTATCGGGATGCAATTTCATTTGCTGAAACATCGGATAATGAAAAGACTGCGACATTCACCATCGGGGCAGCAAGCATCGATCATACTCCGGTAGAGAACAGTGACTGTGATGCAGTAATGATGGATGAATCAAGCATATCTTGCTTGCCAACATGGCCACAAACTCATCCTTTGGCAATTGATGATAGATTGTTAACATGGTGTCTAAAAACTGGTGAGGATAACTATCCAATTTGGTTAAAGGTTTAGGCCAACTCCTTCATCTATCAAAAAGTGGCAAATTCCTATTGCCATATGTCCTTGGAGCCAGGTTTGTCCGAGTGATCTCCTAACAATTCCATCATAGTCATCTAAATCTAATGTTTGGTCATCGCTTAGAATAAATCCGATATCAGTGCCACTGACAATTAACTCCTCTTCCTTAATATATTCAAATGAGTGTGGATTACTTTCCATTGGAATATTTGCGTTATCTGACCATAACCGTTCAGCATTAGCATCTAAAGCAATGATAGTTGAATCTCCCCACTCTCGAATCGTTTCTTGAATACTTCCTCCACTATCATATATGCCACTGGAACGTTTAGTCCAAGTACCAATCGGCGGCACTGGTTCTCGTAATACCTTGGCAATCTGTCCAGCAATGGAACGTTCTTCGGCATGCAACCCTGTGACTTCATTGCCCACTATCTTCAATCTACGCTTTGGTCCTGGGCCACCCCATAAATGTAGAATAATCTCAGAGTCCTTTCTAAAACCATGACTGGTCATTAATGATGCCATTAGTGCTCTGATTAATACATCCATACGACCAGCACCACTTGCCAAATCACTCAACGGTAGTTTGCCAGATGATTGAGCTCGGTGGCCAATAATTGCGAATCGACGCATACTCTCACCGATTGCCTCTGTCGATTACGGTTGAAATTGCCTCACAAACATCTAGCATTGACTCCAAAGTGAAATCTGCTCCAGTCTTATCGACAAGATATGCTCTAGGCCTATTCTCGTGAGTTAGATCCTCTAAACGGTTAGCAATCACTGCAGTCATTCCAGCGTACTCAAGTTGGGCTACTGCCCTTCTAACCAATTCTTTTTGTTTAATTCCAGTCTCTAATTTGAATCCAATTCTTACTGAATTTTTACATTTCTCCTTTAACTCAAGGATATGCTTTGGGCTCTCAATTAAGTTGACATTTAATGGGCCCTGCTGGCTTGCTAATTTCCCCTCTGCAGGTGACTC
>JAKMFF010000021.1 GCA_022425585.1 Candidatus Poseidoniaceae archaeon | reverse complement strand
TATCTCTTCATTGGTCAAATCATCCATGGTAATTAGTCCGGTCACAGTCTTCCCTCCGATGACAACGATAGCAGCAAACTCATGAACATTGTCTTTGAAAATCAATAATTTAACGCCACATGAATTTTCTAAGGGGATAGTATATGTTTGAGTTCCAATGTGGCATAACATGGATGCGTGGGCTGATGTGGAAAGCGCAATCCAAGCAGCGGTTAAGCAAAGAAACGACCGTTTAGAGAAATTAGTCGCCATATCCGCCATATCAATACTATTGGGGGCTATTTGGCTTGTTTGGCCGACTTTGTCGGCAGCGGCCAAAGGAGAGGGAGGTCTACTAAACGGACTAGGTATGCCAATCCTAATTTTGGCTTGGGGTCTCTTGGTTCAAGATATCGGCCTTACCAGCCCAACTGCAAGAACTAGGGTTGGTGCCTCAGCAACAATTGCTTGGCCGGTACTGCTTATGATCGCTTCAAAAGAATTGACAAGCCCTATCACATTGGATATATTTGGTCCTATTCTGATAGGATTTGTTGCTACCTCATGTTTCTTTTATTCCAAAACAGTGCTAACTGGCGGACTTGATGTTCAACGCTTCCGTTCATTAATGACTGGTGTTGGAACAATTGCTGGATTTTCGATATTTATTGGTACAATACCTGAACCTGGAACAATTACCTGGCTGGCAAATTTTGGAGTTCTCACCATTGGGGGAATATCGACTGTCAGTATTTGGTTTTCAGGGGATGAGCACAAAGTACTTCGTAAACAATTCCGCAAGCGCTTGGACAACTTGGAAACTCGAATTTTGATTTTGCGAACTGAAAATGCTGCAGTTGACCAAGCCTCTAGCCTAATCATGACTGCCAGAGAACAAGGTCACTCCGATCCCGAACTGGGTATGCGTTTACTTGATGACGCAGAAGAAGACATAGAACGGTCATTGTCACTTGCCGGTGATGTACAGGTGGTCAAAGCTGATGCTTTGAGTACTGTAGAGCAAGCAGAAACCATCGCACCAACAGCCAAAAAGGGTAGAAAGTCGTTTGAAATGGGACTTAGAGAAATTGAACTTGGTTCTCTAAGGGAAGGGGAAATGCTGTTTAGGCAAGCGAAAAAGCGGGCACTGGAAGTCATTGAATGGTGGGCGAAGGCAGAAGATGCAATTGTTGATGCGAGTCGTCAACTAGAGGGAAAATCCGGCGAGAACGTCAACCATCTTCACGAAATGCTGGCTGATGCAAGAAAGAAACTAGCGGCAGAATCACCAAAGAAGGCTTTTGAGTACGCGTTTACTATTCCTGCTCAACTTGCAGCAGGCGATGATGCATTAGGTAGAGCAGCAGAGTCAATTAAAGAAGCAGAACGCCAATTATCACAGAGTGATGGCTTAGACTTAACAGAATTAAATCTAAGATTAACTAACGCCATAGATTCTCTAGAAGCCGGTAATGCCAGTCAAGCAGTTGGCCTAGCAGATGGTATAGTCCGTAGCATCAAAGCAGAAAGAGAAGCCATGGATGATACTCGAAGAGCAATTCGTCAGAAGAAGAAATTGCTTAAACAATTTGAAACACGGCAAGACAAAGCAGTTTGGCAGGGTAAATGGGATGAGGTTATCCAAGCCGCAGATAGCAAGCAGTGGAGTCATGCTGCAACATTACTCGAGCGAATGACATCTGCGCTAGATAAGGAGAGTAAGGCTATTGCTGATGCAAACGAACTTCTTGAATTTGTCGTAGAAGAATGGAAAGTATTGCGCAACCAATGCGAGGCTGCGATGATAAAATCAGATGATGATGAGAGACGTAAGTGTGAAGCAGCAGTGTCAATAGCCACAGAAAAATTGGACGCAGGAGCAGTTGATGATTGCCTAGAACAGTTATCGGTTGCAGATGATATGATGGAAAAACTCCGTCGAAGAATATAATTATTCACTAATCTCTACCAAGACATCACCTTGCTGAACTTGATCGCCTTCTTGCAAATTCATCATCGCGATTACTCCATCAACATTAGCAACTATTCTATGTTCCATTTTCATAGCTTCCATCACCAACAATAAATCTCCACTGGCAACTGATTGGCCTTGCTCCACCAATACCTCGAGAATTTTACCCGGCATTGGGGCTACCATACCTCCTTCTGAGTCGTCACTATTGGAGCCCGGCTCCGTCTTTTCAATGCAGAAGACATGCCCGTCGAGATGAATCCACCAAACATCACCAACTTTTGCTGAGTGAGCAAATTTTATCACTCCATTAACCGTAAGTTTTAGTCGACCATCAGCCATAATTTGGCATTCTAAATCATCTAGATGCCATGTATCCGAGTCTCTTGCTACTGTTACCTCTACAGTATCTCCAGAAAATTTGAATTCATGTTGCATCAAGGATACCTCCTAGATAGGCTTTGAAATGGACTCTGTGGGCCGTCATCAGCAGAAGTAATTGTGGATTGTAATTGATGCAATCCTGCGCTTTCACTAACCCCTGCAACCATTAATGCACCGTTGAGTATGTCGCTACTGAATTGTGGACTCCACCCATCTGGCCACACTCTTTCAATCATTGTAGTATCGGTATTCCCACTAACTACATCTACGTGATCGCATAATTCGCGCAAGAATCTAAGATTAGTCGTTGTTCCCAAAACGACAAATTCATCCAATGCCCGACGCATTCTTTGCAGAGCTTCTGCTCTGGAAGGTGCCCAGACAATTAATTTGGCTAGCATAGGGTCATAATTTGGCGTAACTGTGTCACCTTCTCTTACCCCTGTGTCAAGTCGTATTCCCGGCCCTGTTGGGGGCCTAAATACTGCAAGAGGTCCAATTGCTGGAAGGAAATTATTGGTGGCATCTTCGGCATATAGTCGAACTTCAATCGCATGACCACGCATCAATAGTTGACCACAACTCATTGGCTGACCTGCAGCTATTCGCAATTGTTCTCTAACTAAGTCAACACCAGTAACCATTTCAGTAACAGGATGTTCAACTTGAATTCTAGTATTCATTTCAAGGAAAAAGAATTCACCAGTACTGGCTAAAAGAAACTCAACTGTACCTGCGCCCTCGTAATCAACGGCTTTAGCCGCCATTACGGCCGCTTGGCCCATCTTTTCTCGTAAATCGGTAGTCATAACAGGACACGGTGATTCTTCAAACACTTTCTGATGACGACGCTGAACACTACATTCCCGCTCGCCCAAATGAATCACTCTTCCATGGGTGTCGGCTAATACTTGAATCTCAACGTGCTTTGAACCAGTAAGCATCCGTTCAATGTATACTCTCCCATCACCAAAAGCCGCTATAGCTTCCCTTCTGGCCCCTTTGATGGATTCAACCAAGTCATCAGGATTCTCTACCTTGCGCATACCTTTGCCGCCCCCGCCAGATGAGGCTTTGAGCAGTAATGGATAACCAACTCTGGTACTGGCTTGGACAATTGCCTCAATCATCTTAGTTTCATCTTCAAAATCAATTTCTTCGCCCGGGATTACTGGAACTCCCGCTGCCTTCATGGTTTTTCGAGCAGTCATTTTATCACCCATCATTTCTATTGCCAAAGGCGAAGGGCCAATCCAAGTTATTCCTGAATCTAATACTGCTCTGGCAAAATCTGCCCGTTCAGATAAAAATCCAAACCCTGGATGAATTGCATCGGCACCATGCTTGGCGGCAATATCGAGTATCTGCTGTTGGTCAAGATAAGTCTCACCAATGGTTTGACCGACTAATTCAACAGATTTTGTGGCCAGTTCGACAAACATTGACTCTTTGTCATTATTTGCATATATCGCTACTGAATTTAGTCCAGCCTCAGTACATGCTCGTAAAATCCTGCAGGCTATTTCACCTCGATTGGCAACTAGCACTGTACTAACCATTTAATTCACCAAATCAAGATTTCCAGTTTGCATCTCGCTTTTCTAGAAATGAGGAAAGTCCTTCTTGACCTTCATCTGAGCCACGCATTCTACTGGTAAAGTCTAGAGTGAAATCTCTTAACTCTTCATCACTGCCAGTCCATCTATCGAAACCTAGAGTTAGTTCTTTAGCTAAACTAACCGCACACGGGCCAGTAGTCATTACTTCGTCAATCAAATTGTTAACCGATTGCGCCAAATCCTCGGGATTGTTGACTACTTGTTCAATAAATCCTGTTCTAAGGGCTTCCTGTGCACCAATTCTACTGGCTTGCATTGCTAGTCTACGAAAACATGCTGAACCCAATCTACGATATACATATGGGCCGATTACTGCAGGCAATATTCCCAATTTCCCTTCAGAGAGTGCGATTTTCACGTTGTCTGTAGCAATTACGTGATCTAAGCATGCCACTAATCCAGCACCGCCACCAAGCGCTACTCCGCTAATGGAGCCAATAGTAAAACATGGATGTGACCAAAGACCGTTGAAAAGCCGGTCAAGACGTGCTGAATCTTGACGGTTCTCTTCGGGACTATTGGCGCCAGCATCACGCATCATGTTGATATCTGCTCCAGCGCAAAAGTGCTTGCCAGCGCCTGAAAAAACTATGATTCGTAAATACTGATTGCCATTTTCATCAACTAAATTTCCCGTTGCCCCGACACTTCGTTGTGCAGTCCAGTCAAATAACTCACACAATTCTGTTATCATTTGCACATTCATTGCATTGTACTTTGATTCGCGATTCAAAGTTATACGGCAAATTGGCCCTTCAATATCAAGTGCAACCAATTCGGTTTTTGGTGGGTTATCCATTTTTATCATAATTAAAACTCCAATTGCAAATTTAATTTTTCAATTGTAAAATCACATCCGAAATACGCCAAATCTATCGTCTGGCAAAGGTGCGTTTCTTGCTGCGGCTAAACACAAGCCAAGGATATCTCGAGTATCTCTGGGGTCGATTATTCCGTCGTCCCAAAGGCGCGCGGTAGAATAGTATGGACTGCCTTCTGTCTCATATTTGTCAAGTATTGGCTGCCTAAACTGGGACAACTCTTCGCCTTCCATTGGATTTAGTCCCTCTCTGGCTCTTTGGTCTTGTTTGACCGTTGTTAGCACATCAGCCGCTTGAGGCCCACCCATAACTGAAATACGGCTATTTGGCCACATGAACAAAAATCTTGGATCGTATGCTCTTCCGCACATACCATAATTACCAGCACCATGAGAACCGCCGATAATGATGGTGAACTTTGGAACATTAACACAAGATACCGCAGTAACCAGTTTAGCACCATCTTTGGCGATACCTCCGGCTTCGTAGGCTTTTCCAACCATAAACCCGGTTATGTTTTGCAAGAAGACTAAGGGAATTCCACGCTGACCACATAACTCAACGAAATGCGCCCCTTTCATCGAGGACTCTGAAAATAGAATCCCATTGTTAGCAACAATTCCTACTTTGTGGCCGTGAATATGGGCAAATCCACAAACCAATGTAGTCCCATAACGAGCTTTAAATTCGTGAAATCTAGAACCGTCTACTACTCTAGCAATGATTTCCTTGATATCAACAGGCGTACGATTGTCCATTGGAATCAATCCCAGTAAATCTTCGACATCATGGGCTGGACTTTCTGGCGTGGCTTTTGCGGCAGGTGCTAATTCCCGAGGACCTAGATTTTCCACAATATTACGTACCAATCTTAGTGCCTCTGGTTCGTCTTCAGCAAAATGGTCAGCAACACCAGATTGCGCAGTGTGGACATCAGCACCACCCAACTCTTCGGCAGTGACTTCCTCACCTGTTGCGGCTTTAACGAGTGGAGGTCCTGCAAGGAAAATTGTCCCATTGCCTTTGACGATTATTGATTCATCAGACATAGCCGGCACATAGGCTCCACCTGCTGTACAAGAACCAAGCACTGCAGCGATTTGTGGTATCTTATCGCCCGACATTCTTGCCTGGTTTCGAAAAATCCTACCAAAGTGAGTTATGTCAGGAAATACTTCATCTTGCATAGGTAAAAACGCGCCGCCTGAATCTACCAGATATATGCAGGGCAAGTGATTTTCATGGGCAACGGTCTGGGCACGAATATGTTTCTTGACCGTCATTGGGTAGTATGAGCCACCTTTTACCGTAGCATCATTAGCGACAAATAAGCACTCTCTGCCATGAACCAAACCTACTCCTGTCACGATACCTGCGCTGTGGGCTCTGCCATCGTATAACTCATGAGCAGCTAGTGGAGATAGTTCAAGAAATGCTGTACCCGGGTCAATAATTCGTTCAATACGTTCTCTAGGCAATAATTTGCCTCGTCCTCGGTGACGGTCGACATATTTTCCACCGCCTCCTTGAGAAGCAGTGTTCAATCGCTCACGAAGGGTTGCAATCAATGACTGATTGTGTTCTTGGCGCTTGAGATACTCAGAATCTGTACGGTTAACACGCGTTGACAGTCTATCCATTGTACCCCTCATGCCTACGCAAGAGGACTCAACATTTAACGATACGAGTAAATGCTTAAAATCAAACATCCAAGGTCAATCGACCAATGTCTCTCAGGCCTGGCGCTAATCCTACTATCAACACAGCCAGTACGATCAACATGCGCATGTGGACCTGTCTACGCTCTACTCGCATCTCGACAAATAACCATGCAATAGCGGCAACTAAACACGCTTTCACTATAGCAAACAACCATGCTCCAGGCGCATTATTAGATTCCATCATAGGGTCAATACCAAAAGATTCGGAAATCCCTACGCCTATTTGGATTACTGCGTCACTTACTGGATGTTTTTCCCCGTAGCCAAAGAAATCAATTCCAACCATTGTAGCAAAACCATCGCATAACTGGCCAAAGACCATTGCTAGAACCATTGGGTTAGCGAGTAGTGCCTTGCGAGAAAGTTGTTCAATTGGGTGTTGTGCAACCTGTTTCTCGGCGGCTTCCCATGCAGTCAAGGTCACGCCTTCAGGTAGAACCCCTGGCTGATATCCGGCAAGTTTGATATGTCTAGCGTCATCTTTGCCATACTTGTACATGTAATAGCACACTACTGCAGGTATACCCAAAACTATCAAAGCTGGCCACAAGGGTTGTGATTCAACAATTCGACCGCTTTCTTGTTGCCAAGGAGTGGCAATAAATTGGAACCAATGAAAAAGACCCAAAATCGAAGTTGCACTACCAAATGCAATTAATCCACGTGTCAAGGATGGCCAATTTGCAGTCCAAACCAGTACTGTGAATAACACACCCAGTGCGGCGATAAAACCTGTCGCAATAAAGAAAATGCCCATATCAGGATGCGTAATATAGCTTGGCTGATATAAGAGGCCCCAGTGAAGGAATAGGAGCATTCCAAGAGTAATGAACAGGACTGTTCGACTCTTTTCGATATCTGAATCGTCAACCGAGCCATCCCATTTACTCGCCAATTTGTGAGACACAAACGCAATACTAACCAGCCAAATAGCCAGATGAATATGAATTATTGGAGAGATTAACAGCCAATCAAGTTCAGAATTAAAGAAGTCTGAATCCTCTAATACCCGCAATACTGGTGCTAATATTACCCAGGAGATGAGAGCAAACATCATTCGATCATCTGCTGGCAAATCCATTTTGCGAAACACTGCTTGTAGAATAACAACGCTCATCAATACGGTAAGCGCATACAATGCGGTGTTTTCTGTAGAATAGCCAGCATCACCTGCAGCGCCGGCATCTTTGACGATTGGGTCCCAAACAATTGGTTTTAGTCCATCTGTCCAGAATAAATCATTTACGAAGATTAACCCAAACGAAATAATGGTAAAGACTGCTATTGCCGTCCATATTGCTGCTTTTTCCAAAGAAGAATATAATTTTGGGTCGAGTGATTTTTCAGCATCAGCAAACTGTGCTTCAATTTCTTGGGCAGAAACCATGTCGATTACCGCTTGGCCCTACAGTGCGTAGAATATTAGATTAATGCTTGAAAGTGTTTTCACTCTTCTTCGCCATCTGCAAGTCTTGCTACTAAATCGGCTTTCTTTCCACCCACGGGCAGACCGCTTGCTTTCAATCGCTCTTTCAATTCTGCGACTGATAATTTGGAAAGATCTTCTACTTCAACGGATTCATCGTCCTCAGCGCTTGGGATTACTCTAGGTTCGTGGACTTCAACAAATGAAATCTTACCGCATTCAACTGCATCTCTAATCAGAGTAACTAAGCGGAATTTTAGCATTGCTGCATTGGTATCAAACAGCATTGCTTGTGGTAGAATAATCGACAGGTCTTCGCCTTTGAATGATACTTCAAAACCAGAGTGCCCAGTGTTTGATTCAAGTAGACCCAGAACCTTGTCATCCTTACCTTTGACTTCCTTAACTACAGTAAAGACGTATCTCAGAGTCTTGCCGGCCATTGGGTGGTTGTAATCGATTCTTGCACGACCTGCTGCTAGGTATGATAGATATCCTTGGCGACCGTTGAGGGTAACTGGAGCACCAAGATACAATGAGTTTGGATCTTGAACTGCTCTGCGTAGTTTATCGATGCTGATTGTTTCGACAAGAGTTCCATCTTTCTCACCGTATGCTTCTTCAGGTGCGATTTCGATGTCTACTTGTTTGCCGACTTTAGCCTCAAGTAGGGCTGCCTCGAAGCCAGGAATTAGGTTACCAGTACCGACCACACAGACCATTGGAGTGTAGTTACGACCCTCTTGGTGCATCTCATGCTCTTTGGCAATCGCCTCGCTTGTTGTTTCAATCAAGTCACCAGTTTCTCCGCTGAATAAGTCGTAATCGACATGAATTATTGCTCCATCTTCCATGGTTTTGCCTCCGTTAGGGATATTCGCCCGACTGACCTCCCCTTGATAATATCTCGGTTAATTGAAAGGTCATTCTTGCTCGGCCAATTTACGAGCAGTGCTACGTTGGGACTGGTTTTTGACAAACCCGCTGTAACTAACACCAAGCATCCCGAGCATCATTATTGACCAACCTATCCAAACTAAGTGGGAGCCAGGCAAGTCATATATTGTGACTCTGACTAAATTTACTGAATCAAGACCTTCACTCGAAGTTTGTTGCATTAAACCTTGAGCTTGCGTCCCATCAAAAATAAACACCATATCTCCCGACCATCGGGTTAATACATCAACTTCTGACCTCGCAGTACCAGTTTTATCAAACCTAAGCATGCCAGGCTCAACTACGCCAATTTCTTGCCTTTGCGTCCCGTCCATCTCATAAACAGTTATGCTGACGCCAACAAATCCATCACCGACCTCTAAATTATCTTCAGTTGCCACTAGGTCGGTGAATTCAAACCCGTACCCATCGTGAAGAACCAGTTCATCTTTAACTAAGGTAATTCGATGACTTGCATCGCCTCTGTCTACTAATACAGTGGTGGTAATGTGGCCAATCAGCAACAAAACTAGACCTAGATGAACTAAATGAGCCCCTACAGGAATACGTTGCCAGACTGGTGTTTTGCTAGATTTAGTGATTTGCGAGTAGACCTCAGAAATCACAGGTCCGAGTAATACCAACAATAACGGTAGAGAAATCCATGCGATAAACCCCCTATCGAGATATTCAGATATTGCAGTGCCCGAATCTTGACCTAAACTATCAGAAAAGAAGATCGCCATCAGCAACGAAAACAAGGAGACTACTGATAATACAACCAGCGTTGATTTAGCGCTGTGCCGGCGCCGTGTGTAGACTAACATTGCTGCTGCAAAGCCCAGTATAAATGGTGCACCGTATAGCTCATGGGCATCAAAATTTATTGTATCGACACTCTCGAGTAAAATGGTTAATGTCAAAATAAGGTATAGACTCACCAACATAACAGAACACCAAAGGGCAATTTTGTTTAACTGACGTTTCGAAAATTTTTGGCTTTCTGCAACCTCTTCCTCGACTAAAAACGGCGTTAAGAAGATGATAATCACTATCCCTGCCTGCAAAACATCAATCATTCCTGACCATGCACCTGCTAGAGAGAGCATTATCCCCATACTAGCCCATATCCATTCATTGATGGCTTTCTGAGAATAGTAAAGGGGCGTAAAAAGGACAATGAATAGCAACACAAAGAAGGTTTGAGGAATTAATAAAAACACCAATATTGGCATAATAACCAATGAAGAAGCATACTTGGAACGGAAATAAGTCCAGCCTTTTGGTTCAAACTCTAAGTCGTTGTTGGTATATTTATCAAATGCGATAAAGCCAACTAGTAATCCTAGAATTGTTATATCTGGCAGCCAATGATACAAATCTGCGCCAAAAGGAATTGCCAATGCTGCACCTATTACCGGTACTAACAGCAATTGGCTGGATTTAGTGGAATCATTCTTGTGCAGCCCTCTGCGAATAAGCAGCAGCCAACTTCCAGCAATAATTAGAATGAACATGAGATAAGACATTATCTCGACTCCTGCCACTGCATCGTTTTTCAGTAACATCATCCGCGAAAAAGCGTCTTCAGGAGGAGTTCCACTTTCAGAGATAACAAATGTATGAACTGATGATGCCCAAACACCACCGGCCCGAGTCACTAAGGTAGCAAATAACGCTAGTGCACCGGTTACTAATCCAGCACCGATCCAGCCACTGTCAGAGACCTTACCTGGACGAGTCCTTAAGTGAGATATCGCCACCAAAGCCAGCCACGGTAAGAATGAACCAGTTTCAACAGGGTCCCAAGCCCAATAGCCGCCCCAGTCAAGAATAAGATATGCCCATAGACCACCAAGGCCAATACCAATGGTGG
This sequence comes from Candidatus Poseidoniaceae archaeon, assembly GCA_022425585.1. Next base: position 4,402 of record JAKMFF010000021.1, on the reverse strand, counting down.
TAATTAGTAATCCTGGCCTTGTTAGAGTAATTATGCGGTCAGAAACCCCGCCCGTATGGCCTGTAAAAATTCCAGATAAGGAAACTGCTGCTATGTGAATGCAAAAAGAATAAGCGAGGAAAATTATCGGTGGATGAATTATCATCAGGTCTGTTTGCAGCAATTCGTTTAGACCAGCTCCAAAAAAGAACTGAGGAGTCTGCTTAAACGGGTCAAGAACTATGGCAATTAGTAATAAAGTAAGGGAAAATCCAAAGACGACTCTTAGTCTGAAATCGCGAGATTGCGCCGACTCTACGAATGTTCCTGCCATTGGTTTGCGCCATATCCAAGCAAGTAAAGTAAGCCATACTACCCACATTAGTATCGGCCCTTCTCGGGCGGCCCAAGTAGCAGCAAAACGGTACTTGTAAGGCAAAGACTCACCGCCAAAGGCGGCAACATATTGAATGGATGTATCATTGACTAGAAATCTACTAGCTAAGGCAAAAAATGGTAAAACCATCAATAAATGGGTAATTATCCCCAAAGTTCGTGATTTTTCTGGTAGATTTGGACGAATTAACAAAATGAGTGCCGCAATAGCAGCGACCCACAGTGTTGCCCCCCACATAATCTAGGCTAACTCCCGTTCTTGAAGGAGTTAACTCTTGTAATAATGGGCCAATGATGATTGTTCTACCAGCCAAAGTGCTTTGCTCGGCTGTAACCGAAAGATAACAGGACCGAAATGACTCGCTTGGTCAGCAACACTGGTTTTCTGACCAAAATTTTCATGCCAATGCCTAATTTTTGTAGTGGGGACATGTTAGATAATTCATCAGGCAAACACTGCGCCATAACAGACATCTCTTCATCGGTTAATTCATACAGAGCAGTCTTACCTTTCAAGATCTTGTGATAAGGGGGAAATCTCTTCTTCCAAGCTGATTCATAAGGCATCAAGGCTTGTTTTGATAGGTCGCCGTTGTTGATTGCTTTAGCCACGACATTGGCTGCTTCTCTACCAGACCATAGTGCAAGATGCGAACCGCCTTCAAACAAGGGAGATGTAAAGCCTGCTGCATCACCAACTAACACTACCCCATCTTCAACAGTGACTTCACGAGGTCCGGATATTGGAATCGTTCCGCCAAATGGCCTAACTTTGATTTTCTCATCTCTCCATTGTGGGTTGACGATTGGTTTGCCATCTAGATATGTATCGGTGATGAACTTATCTAGATACTTAATAGCACCTTTTTTATCAGTTGTTACCAGTCCAACGTTGGCTCTTTCCCCTTTTTTCGGAATCATCCAAACATAACCGTGTGGTGAATATTGTGGCCACAGATAAAAGTCTAGATAGCCATCGTTTTCTACTTCAGTCATTTCATATTGAAAACCCGCTATAACTTCCACTTTGGTACCCATGTCAAGCAATTTTGATGAGGCTCCAGCGACTCCCGAAGCATCGATTACTACTTTACAATGAATTGGGAAATGTTCACCTTTTCCGTCAATTTTCCAATTGGTAAATTGATTTTCGCTATTGTAAATTCGCTCCATGCTAGTAACTCGATGCCCGAGATGTAATGTTGAGCCAACCTTGCTTGCCTCATCCATCAACCACTGCTCAAACAAATGCTTCTCAAGCACATATCCGGGCTCTGTCAATAACTTCTCAGTCCCGTCAGGGAAGATGACACGGATTCCTTTGACGTCAAGAGCTTTGACGTGATCGGGTATCTCTAAATCTAAATTTTCTACTGCCATTTCAGACAAACATTCACCGCAGTGCACAGGCACACCGACTTCGCCGTCCGCTTCAACTACTATGGTCTTCAGTCCTGCTCTTGCGCTGTGTATCGCTGCTGAACCACCGCCAGGACCGGCACCGATGACCAAAACATCGACCATGTCGACCTCTGCTGCCATGGACATTCTAGGAACAAACAGTCCATCAATGAAGCGGTTGAAATGCTTAGGACTACTACGCAGGTTCAAAGGTATAATCCTACTCGGAGTGATGTGGCTTGGAAGACTCTCAAACGCTGGATGGGCCACCTCGAGTCACGAGGTGAAATGCTCAGAATATCTAGACCGGTAGACACAGTGTACGAGGCTGGAGCCATTGCTGACTTGCTGGTGAAAAATAATGGCCCTGCTGTTTTGTTTGAGAAACCAATACTTGCCGACGGTACAATTTCAAAAATCCCGCTAGTAATGAACATCTTTGGCAGTAATGACAGAACCCTAAGGGCGCTTGGGGCATCACACGAAACCGAAGTTGGTGACCGAATGGTGGCAATGATGAAGCCAGACATTGGCGCATACATTAGAGCTCCTTGGAAGGCGCTACCATTGGTAAGAGACGCACTTGCTATGCCACCAAGGAAAAAATGGCGAGGGAATTGTCAGCGAGTTCGCTTGGATACAGACTTAACCAAATTGCCAATTCCAAAGACCTGGCCAATGGATGGCGGCCACTTTGTCACATTACCGTTGGTAGTCACTAAAGATCCTAATTCTGGTGAACATAATTTGGGCATGTATAGAGCCCAAGTATTTGGACCTAAGGAAATTGGTCTACATTGGCAAATCCACAAGCATGGAGCAGATCATGCCGCTGCAACTGGAGAAAATCAGAAAATGCCTGTGGCAATTTGCATAGGTGGCCCTCCTGAATTGATATTTTCAGCCATTGCCCCTTTACCAGATAACCTGTCGGAGTATCAGTTTGCAGGAATACTAGGCAGCCGGTCGCTTAGAATAACCAAAGCACTCACTCAAGATTTGATGGTTCCTGCAGAAGCTGATATTGTGATTGAAGGATACTGCATCCCCGGAGAAACACGATTAGAAGGGCCGTTTGGCGACCACTTTGGCTTCTACTCACTAACTGGCCAATACCCTGTAATGCACGTAACAGCCATCACCACGAGAAAAGATGCGGTACTACCTGCAACCATAGTTGGACTACCACCAATGGAAGACGGATACCTCGGAGAGGCGATTGGGCGACAATTTTCACCGGTTCTACAATTCCAACATCGAGATGTAAAAAGTGTCCACCTGCCGTTGGAAACTGGATTTCATAATTTAGCAATTGTTGCGGCAAAACAACGTTATCCTAGGCAAGCACGAAAAACGGCTCTTGGCTTACTCGGTGCGGGACAAATGATGTTCCTGAAAGTGATTATCGCTGTTGATCCCGAGCACAATCCAAAAGACTTAGAGGCATTATTAGATGCGCTGAATGACAAAGTTGAAATTTCTCAAGATGTCATAATATTAGACGGGATGGTTGCAGATTCATTAGACGCTGCTAGCCCGTATGAAAATGTCCACAGCAAATTAATCATCGATGCTACTACAATTCCTCAAAGAGACCCTCGCTCACCAAGTGAACCACTGGAAGGCTCATTCAAACAAAATACACCTGAGTGGCGGCAAGGCCTTACAGAATCTGCCAAATTTAGGCAAATCGACAAAGTCAAGGAAATGGACTTAGTTAGCGACGCCAGAAAGCTAAGAGACAATATCTTGGTGGTTACGACAAATATTGCTGGGACCCCATCTCCCGAAACTGGTTCTGATGAATCTCAAAATGATAATGAATCTGCAAGATTTGAAAGAATTTCCCAATTGAAAAATTCAATTTGGCAATTGGATTCTGAAAAGTCCCTAAGATGGTTATTTATCACCAATGACGACATGGATTTGAACTGCGTTAAAGCAAGACGTAGACTACTTTGGCAGCTGACATCAAGGTTTGATGTTGGACGAGGCCTATTCTTTGACGAAAGTCGCCAACGGTTGTGCTGGGATGCCACTACTCCAATCCCAAGCGATGAACACGGTGTTAGAAGATGGCCGGCGATTACCCTCCATTCTGATGAAACCCTTGAGAAAGTTGCTGCTCATCCAGAATTAGCGAAATATGAGTGGCCCCCCCACCTTGAATTCGGGGGCAGTGATTGATGGATTTCAAGCAGATAATGTCATTCATAAAAATAGAGCACACTTTATTCTCCCTTCCATTCATCATCATCGGCTATTTCGTAGCAATCGAGCAGTTTTATCCAGATGGTGAAATGCCGCTGATGGATTTGATGTGGGTCCTCATTGCAGCAGTTGGTGCAAGGGGACTAGCGATGACTTTGAACAGAATTATTGACAAGAACATTGACGCAGAAAACCCTCGCACAGCAAAGCGACATTTAGCCAGCGGCGCCATGTCAATGTCAACTGCATGGACTCTAGCAGTGATCTTCCTAGGAATGTTACTGCTTGGTGCTGGAATGCTTAACGAGATTGCGTTAGCCATGTCATGGCTTCCTGTCCTAACCTTCGTAGTCTATCCATATACCAAACGATTCACTTGGTTATGCCACCTTTGGCTTGGCTTGTGCCTGGGCCT
>JAKMFF010000018.1 GCA_022425585.1 Candidatus Poseidoniaceae archaeon | reverse complement strand
ATTATGTCGATTGGCTGACATACTGTGACTGAGGTGAATAATATGACAACAATGTTCTGGATTCTTTGGTTCTTTATCGCCTTCATTATTGTCCTTGTTGCGTTTACCCTGCGCAAAGAGAATGAAGAAATGCCTCGTAGAGAAATTCTACGAGCTGTCGAATCCTCTGGAAAGATGGGTTTTGCTGAGCGTTCATTCCTTTGGGTATTTTCCTGGCTAGACACTAGATTTAGAATTCAAGATTATTGGAATATGTCTAAAGGCGCATACTACAACATGCACAGACAGATGCCACTGACTCACGCTGAAAAGTATAAACTTCGCATAATTTGGTATTGGTATCCTCTATATTGCCTAGGAGGAATATCATTCCTATCGTTCATTATCCTAGTCCTAACTGGTACTGTGCTGGGAATCTACTACGTCCCTGGCGGAAATGGAATCCCATCTCCGGCTTATTTGAGCATGCAATACATCATGACTGAACTACCGTTTGGCTACATCATAAGAGCTGTACATCACTGGGGAACTCACTTCATGGTGGCTAGCGTATTCTTGCACATGTGCCGTGTATATTTCACAGGAGCCTATCGAAACCCAAGAGAACTTAATTGGCTAATTGGTGTAGCATTAATGGCTCTAACAATCGTCTTCGGCTATTCAGGCTACTTACTACCATGGGACTCACTAGCATACGGTGCTGCGGTAATTGGTATAAACCTAGCAAACTCCAGCCCGCTAGTCGGCAAATATGTCGCAACATTACTATTTGGTGGCTCTTCACTAACCGAGAGAACAGTAACTAGAATGTACTTTATTCACGTATTCATACTACCAGTCATAGTCACAGGACTAATTATAGTTCATTTGTTTATTGTTTGGGTGCAAGGAATTGCGGAGCCACATTGATCTTAGGGGGAATTAAATGGGACTAGTAGAGAATCTGGGTAGAGTAGCATCCTCATATATGGATGAAAAAGAAAAACTTCAGGCAACTGAAGGTAAGCGTGAGAGAACACGCCTGGGCCATGGATTTTGGCCGCATGAAGTATTGAGAGATATCTTGATTTTCGCATTCATGGGCGCTGTACTGTTGTATTACGCATGGATTATCCCTCCACCACTGCACGGTGCAGCAGACCCATACGCACAAGCTGGATTCGTATTCCCTGACTGGTATGTGTTGTTTTCTTACGGCTATCTTAGATGGGGTGAATATCTACCCCAATTTACCGTCCCTACCGGTTTCATCGGAGAGATAGTCGGTCAGCCTGTGTTCCCTTGGAACGCTGCATGGTGGGGAGCAGCGCTAACTGGAATCCCAATAGGTATACTTATCCTACCACCGTTCCTTGGTGGTAGAGAAAAGCGTCCAGTCGAAGATCCATGGTTTGCTGCTGCAGGTGCTGTTTACTTAGCACACATTTGGTTCATATCGGTATTTTCAATTAATATTTTCTTAGAATTATATCATAAAAATCGGTCTGATTATTGTAAACTAGACAGCCATGGCGACTTGCTTTGTGGGGTGAGGGAACCCTGGATTGCGGAAGCGTTCAACGCCCTACCCTGGGCGATGACGGGTATTCTGTTATGGATATGTATCTACTTTGGTGCCAGAATGATATTATCAAAAGCATGGGGCTCAGCGTTTACGCCAAATCATGCCAAGCAAATTCTAGTTGGTGCGTTAATTCTCTCTACTGCGGCCACTGTTGCAACATGGGATACTTACGACAAAGGTTTCTGGGGCGCAAGAGGATTAGGAACCATATCTGACTATGGTGAACTAGAAGAAATGCGAACCCAACCTGTCGATGTCCATGTTCATGACACTAACGAATTTACTGACAACTTTGGTTGGTCAGATGATGCTACTGTACCAACTACAGCGTGGCTAGATTGGGTAATCTATCAACCCGGCCGAGAAGTAATTATCGATTTCTTTGATTCCAACGGCCATCAAATACCAGCAGATGGCATTAATTCTGCATTTGAATCAACAACCTTGATTACCGAGGATTATTATTCTGTGAATGATACATTTACTATTACTGAAGACCCTGTATTATTCCCCGATGGACATCATGAATCGGTTAGCAAGATTACTACTGACATAGCATGTGAACATCGCGCTGAAGAAAGAAAAATCAATGATGTCAAGACTGATTCGATGATTAGCAGCACCCTGACTATTACAAGCGCAGATGGCAATGTTGTCGCTGACTTCAATGACTGTGCAGGAACAAGTGTCGACTTACCAGTAGGAACCTACCAGTATCAATTTGATGTTACGATTACCGGGCCTTTGGCTCTTAATGATACAATGATGAAAGAAATCACGCTAGAAATTGCTTCATTCCAACCACTATTAGTCTGGAATAGCGCAGCCCCTGCTGCACTAGAAGGTAAGACTGTCAATCTTAGCAGCACCACAGAAATGGCGCTTGGTGGCTCAAACTACGGACAAATCGATAACCCTGGATATCACATGAACCCAAAGAGCCTAGATGCGAAACTAATCTATGCAATGTTTATTCCTTGTCTTACCTTTGGAGCAATGGTATTTGTCTTGCTGCGCTCAATGGCTAGAGGCTATGAATTTGAGATGAACAAGTGTTATGGATGTGACCTTTGTGATGATGCTTGCCCCGTTAGACTATTCAATGGTGGTGACAAACTCAACATCATTTACAACTCATGGAACAACGAAGACGATGGGGTCCCAATGTATTCATGTCTGACCTGTACAGCCTGTACTAATGCATGTCCTCAATTAGTTGACTATGACTCATATGTCGACATTCGCAGAGGACTAATCGTCGGTGGTCCACAGGCTGAAATCCCTCACACTGTATTACAAGCAGTTCTTGCTGCTGAAGCTGAAGAAGATGCAGATCAAGACTTCATTACTGTTGAAGACTACCCGATTGATTCTAATATCGGTTATTATCCAGGTTGCGTCGACTACCTCGACCAAGAAATGGTCTTCTCTCACGTCAATGAAGGTGAAATGAACCTTGGAGCCGCAACTACATCGGCATACACTCTGTTTGATGAAATTGGAGTTGATGTCTCATACTTAGGCAGGGACTTCCTGAAATGCTGTGGTCACGATCAAAAGTGGCAAGGTCTTACTGAAGTGTTTGACAAGTTGAAAGCATATAATCAAAAGAAAATTCATCAATCGGGAATGGATCCACTAGTATCATCCTGGGCTGAGTGTTTCAGAACCTTTGCTAGAGCCTCCGAACTTGAAGATGTGAACGTCATGCACACTACTGAATTTTTACTTGAACAAGGATTTGATATGGACCTAAAGGTTGCTGAAGAAACCACAGTTACTTATCACGACCCATGTAGACTTGGCAGACAAATGGGAGTCTATGAAGAACCCAGAGAATTGATCAATGCTGTTGAAGGCGTAAATTTGGTCGAGATGGAACATAGCGGTGAAGATGCAATGTGCTGTGGCGTATCTAGCATGATGTCTTGTAATGAAAATGCTAGAGCACTTCGAGTATCTAGAATGGAAGAAATCAAATCCACTGGTGCTGATACCATGTTAACATCGTGTCCAAAGTGTGTTACCCACTTTGAGTGTTTGAAGTTTGAAGATGATGACAAATACTCCGACATTAAGATTCTTGACGTAGTGACTTTCCTAGCACAACAAATTAACGAGAAGAAGTCAAAGATTGCCGAAGAAGCAAATACTACCATCGAGACTGAAGCTTGAGTTAATCCTCTGTCGCTTCCTCGTCTTCACTCATACCGAGTATTTCGTAATTTGACGGGAATAAAGCAACACCAACCCCGGCGATTAGAGTGACTAATCCCCACATGAACATTTGTTGAACAAATAGCATCTCAAGAGCTAACACACACAAGATCAAGCCACCAATATTAGAAGTCCAAACTAAGGTTTTGAAAGTAGATAATGGAACACCTGTAGTTCCTGGTTTACGGTAGGGGCCAAATTCGCCACCAAATCGTTGAGCGTCATTTTTAGCTTCGTCTTTCCCACTCATAGCATCACCTGTCAATCATCGATATTGCATCTGTTGGACACGCTAGAACACACAGCCTGCAACCGGTACAAGCATCGCGAATAATCTTCGCTTTACGATTTGATTCAACGTTCATCAGAGGACTTCGCATTGGAACTTTGTAGAGTTCAATTGCATCATCATCACATACTATGTCGCATTGATCGCAACCAATGCACAAGCTTTCCTCAACAAAGGCAACGGTATTTTCGCCACCTTTGACAGATGCATGTTGAACACTACGCTGTCGATTAAGTGAAGTTCGAATGCGCAGAGCTTCCGCTTCTCTACGCTTTTTCAACTCATCCGCTGACGTCATTCATGCAACCCCACGTGGGCCTTCTCTTCAAACCTAACGACTGTCATATTAACAAGTAAATCACCAAAACAGTAGAATGCACCAACCAAAAGTGGTGGATTCCAAGCGGTCAATCCAGTCCATGGCACTTCGTTTGCCCAAGTCCAATTACCTAATTGTGTACCAACTATTTCCATTGCTAATGCTGCCCAAGCCATTGATGCATACAAACGAGGTTGGGGCCCAAATCTGGTGAAAACCAATACCAATATCAAAAGAATAAGTCCGGAAGTATCACTACCATCATAGACACCGTACGCAACCATTGGAATAAATGGTATCAATATTGGTAACGCTAGTGATTGTTTCATTTTGTTTGCCATAATTCTGCCAAGGTCAAATAAGAAATAATGGCCGGCTGGAACAAATAACGGCATTAAGCCCCGTTGGTATTCATAGATATTCCAAACTTCGCTAAAGAATAATTCCATAGGTGTAGCAAAAGCCAGAACGGTAATCATCTCTATTCTTTCTTTACGACCTGTCGTCTTGTAGATATAGGCAAACACACCCCAACACCAAATGTTTACTGGCCATTCTGCCAGATTGTCAGGTAGTAATCCACCAAATGCAGTGGCAGAAATCCATAGGCCAATAAGGATAGTGAATGAATATAGCCATGCTCTGCCCATGAACATCCCAGGGTATCGATGACATTATTTGTTTGGCAGACATTAATTTTGATAGGCTGAAAACTCTTTGCCCATAGCAAGCATCGAAAGTTCGGCCACTAAGGCATGCCAGCCATGAGCATGTTTACCATAAATGTGACCGACTTCAGAATGGCTTTGGAAAACTGCACTTGGAGAATTGAGGTTTTCGATATCTGATTTCTTCTCATTAATTCGATAAAACCAAGAG
>JAKMFF010000008.1 GCA_022425585.1 Candidatus Poseidoniaceae archaeon | reverse complement strand
GTGTTGATGGGCTTGATTTATACTGGTAAAGGTCCAAAAGCGATAGTCAATCGAGATGTTTGTTCACTAACTATACCTGCATGTTCATTGCTTGATTTGCCTTATTCTCACGGTTTTGCCACAGATCCTTGTATGGAAATAAATACAGGTGATTTAGTAGAATTGCGCAAAGTAGGCGAAAAAGTAACCATTACTGTACTAGAAAGAGTTGAATGATGTCATGTCCAATCAACGTATCTTAGTCACCGGTGGTGCCGGTTTCATTGGCTCTTCATTGTGTGAAAGGTTAGTTCAACAGGGTCACAGTGTTGTTGCCTTGGATTCTATGTTTAGAGGAGATGAGGCTAATCTTGACGGGATAATTGGTGAAGAAAACTTTTCGCTTTATGCTGGTGATGTTCGAGATGTTGATGATCTAGATGCATGTGTTGAGGCGATGGGTGGCCTAGATATCATCTATCATTTAGCAGCAATAAATGGTACTAAATGGTTTCATGAAGCAGCACATTCAGTCATTGATGTCAACATCAATGGCACATTAAGGACGCTTGAATTAGCCATGGCGAATGATGCTAGGTACGTTTTTGCATCTTCACCAGAAGCCTTTGGCGAGCCGGAATCTCAACCAATAACCGATGGTGATCCAATGATATTTTCAAACCCTGCACAACATCAGCGTCATTCCTATGGCGGCAGTAAATATCTCGGCGAAGTTGCTAGTCAACATGCCGCTAGAGAAGGGCTTGATGTCAGAATCGTCAGGCCGTTTAATGCATATGGCCCACGCCTTTGTGGGGATGACTACGGGCAAGTTATCGGGATATTTTTTCAAAACATCCTTGAAGGGGCTGATTTGACTGTTCATGGTAATGGAAGTCAAACTAGAAGTTTCACCTGGATTGAGGATGTAGTTGATGGTTTTATTAACGCAGGGGGAGTAAATTCAAGTCCTAATATGGTGTTTAATATTGGGTCTACCGAAGAAATTTCAATTCTCGATTTAGCTGCTAAAATTGCTAAATTTTCTCCTAGTGGGGCTGAAGTGGTCTATGGTGAAGGTTACTTTGGCGATTCTAATCGACGACTCCCAGAAATAAGTCGAGCAGTCGAGTTGCTAAATTGGCATTCAAAGGTATCTCTTGATGATGGTCTTCAATTGATGTGGGACGTTTTGACTACTTAGGACCGTAGTGTTTGTCAACTTTTTTTGACCACAAACTAGGTGCAGGCATTATGTTGTCCATGCCGTGCTGAGTCAGTACATCAAGGCCTTGCTGTGGGATTTTATCACTTGAAGTCCAAACATGCTTAACTTGCATCACCGCCAATCTAGCAACAGCACCTGGTAATTCTTTTTCTTCGACTAATTCTACTTCGATTGCCGCAATCGCTTGCTGGATTAGTAACTCATTCTCATCATGCGGGGTAAGGTCAACTAAATCCCACTCGCTATCTTCTGGCGGTATTGGACTACCTGCTAAGTCGATCCATTCAACTGCTTGCAGGGTGCTTGGCATCACATGTAGGATTGCAGTACCGGTCTTACGCATGTTTAGTAGAGTGCCACGGTATTCTTTTTGCTTGTTCTTGCTAAATGAGGCGATGAATAGTGGTGGAGTATTTGATACTCCCATGACAGAAGTAAGGGGTGCTAGGTTTTTGATACCATTCTCATCGATTGTTGAGGCAAGAATTAGTGGACGTGGTGAGACAATACCGGCTAACCAAGCGGACCGCTCTGGGTGGCTCATGTCCATTATGTCGATGCGCTTTGCTTTGGTCAAATCTTTACGAAGGTCCGTTTCAAACCACGAATCCAATTTTCCCGTATGTACTTCGTCTAAGGCATGTTGAGTAAATTCAATGTAGGTTTCCCAAGCGGGAATCAATTCATTTTCTCCTCTTGAGCGCTTTCTTTCGATAGAGTCATTTGCGTATTTTATGCATTTGTCAAGAAACTCTGCAACTACGCCTTTTCTATCCATATTGTTCCCGCCTAATTGTTCAACCATATCATCGCTTGGACTCGTAATCACTGCGCTTCATCATAAATTTAGCAGGGTTGCCGGCCCAAACTTCCTCTTCTGGCAAGTGTTTGGTCAACACAGCTCCCGCCGCAAGCACGGAGTTTTTGCCAATATCACAACCGGGAACCACTGTGGCATTCCCGCCAATTACTGCGCCATCATGGACAATGATTGGTTGCCACAATGCCTTATTTCCTGATGGAGGGTAACGATCGTTGAGTAAGGTAGCATTCGGTCCGACAAATACTTGGTTGCCAAGTATACATCCATCAGCAATGTATGCACCGCCTTGAATGCGGCACTCATCGCCCATCGCCACATTTCGACCGATGTGGGCTAGAGAGCCAATGGAGCAATTGCTGCCAACTTCAAGGTTAACCCCAATAGTACACGGCGACCAAGCAACGCTATGGTTGCCAAGGTCTATACGGACATTTTGGGGTATGTTGTCTGGCATTGTATCACTTACTCAATGCCCAGTTCACTCATTACTTTTGCAACGTGTCCTTTTGATCTAACGCCATAGCCAACCCAAGAAAGGTTGCCGTCACTTCCAATGACGAAAGTAGAACGTGAAGTGCCCATGTATTTCTTGCCGTACATGCTCTTTTCCCGCCATACGCCATATGACTGGTGTAGGGATAAATCTTCATCCATTAGCAGCGGGAAATTTAGCTCCTGCTTGGCAATGAATTTATCGTGTGATTTCCCGGAGTCTTTTGATACTCCAAGAACAATATAATCTCCTTGGTTTAATCTAGCCATCGAGTCTCTAAAATCACATGCTTGGGTAGTGCATCCTGGTGTAGAATCCTTGGGATAAAAATACAGTATGACGTTTTTTCCATCAGCCATGTACTGTTCTAAATCATGTGTATTGCCCACAGAATCAAGGCAGGAAAATCTTGGTGCAGACTGACCGGTTTCTAAGTTTATATCTTCGCTCATACCCCAAACCTAGAGCACATTGTTGATGAATTATTGCATCAAGTCACATTTTTGCCTGATTTCAGTAAAATAACCAATATTCAGCACCTTTTGTGAGGTGAAATCAAAAGCAGTATACTTTTTATACGTTTTGCATAATAATCTAACCATTTCGGGTAGAGGGGCTATAGTTGACCGATTCTTTGAATAACTGCCTTGTCAACGGTAACTTATGGTAGGGCTACGTCTGTCTCGTCGAGCCCGTAGGTTTTTGAAGAAAATTCAAAGAGCACCTGGCAAATATGAATTGCAAGAAGCCGCTTCGGGCATTCAAACCGAACTGGACAAAAGGAATATCTCTTACGACGAGGCTCTTACCCTTGGTAATATAATCCAACACCGAGCAGATCAATTCGTTGATGATGACACAATTGTCTATGCTATATCGGACCGAGATGCTTATCGCAGAACTTTAGAATTATACCTTAGAGATGCTTTGCTGACCAGGACAGAGCAACTGTTACTTTGGGAGGAACGTCGTCGTCTAGGCATTACCGAACAAGACCACAATCGTTTGCTAGAGCAACTACTTGCGCAATGGAAAAAGCAAGGCAAGAAAGTCAACATCGATAGTTTTGAAGCCCCAAGTGGAGGTGAGGTTTCTGCTTAATCGCAGCAAATCAACCATCGCAGCAGTAATGTTGCTGTTGCTAGTTGCTCCTATGGTTGCGCCGTTAACTTCTGCCAACAGCTCAGCCGGGGCAAGAAGCTCTCCAGATTTTAGCATCAATTCATTCACCCTAGACGGGGCTGGCTCTGTACAATCAGGCGTGGACATATTTGTTGAAAACGCCACGCATTCAGCAAGAATAGTCGTAGCAAACACCGGTTCTACCTCAGACACAGTAGTTGTGTCATTATTCCATCAAGGTTCCGCTACAGCGGGCAAAACCTTGGTGACTTCGCTTGAAATCGGCCCAATTAGCCCCGGTACAGTTGCCAGTCCTGTGTTATTCCAATGGACCGCAACGCCCGGTGACGGACAATCGATATTCGCCGAGGTATTCTCGCTAAACGATCCAAATTCAGGTAACGATGAACGCCGAATAAATTTCGATGTCAAAAGCCCGGTGTACATGGTTGGAACAGTGCTTGACGATTCTGTGCCTCAACCTGCTCCGGGCCAAACTAATGCAATGGTAGAAAATGGTATGCAACAAATTAACGCCACCGTAATCAACGAAGGCGTCAGGGATATCACTGCTAACCTTGAACTAGCCTTTGCTGAAGTAGCCAACCCCGCCAATACAATGTCATTTTACTCTGGTGAGCAAATCATTAGTCCTGGTTCATTATTTATCCCAGCAGTTACTGATAATCTAACAACTAATTACAATTCTGGTCTAATGACTGGAGTCTGGGAATTGACCGTTTCGGTAATTTTCAACGGAACTGGTGGTTGGAGTGAAACAGACTTAATCAGTACCTCAAACATAAAATTCTCGGATTTTATCGCTACTTTGTCTACTCCGGCTGACCGCACTACGGAGCCTGGGCTAACTACGACGCTCACTTTCATTGTAACTAACTTGGGTGCACAATCTGACTCTTTCCAAATCGGTATTTCTAGCACAATGGGGTGGGCAGACCTTGGACAAAACGGTGGTTCAACACCTGTATTTTCACCAGGGTCGTCCGAAACAATTCTTGTCCCGGTATCCGTGCCGTCTTCGGCATCGAGGTCAGAGATAGATACAATAACTCTCACATTGACTTCCATTGGCGACCCACAAGTGCCAAGTTACTCTCTCTCATCGACTGCTAGAGTCATGGCTGGAGAATTGTATCAAGCAACAATTACCATGCCAACAACAACTACCATGGTGACGCCGGGTCAAAGCATTTCCTTTAATTCAACAATTTCCAATATCGGTAATGTCCCTGGCACTTTTGATCTGGTTGCTGGTCTATCAGTTACTTCATCAAATTGGCAAGTTACTCTTTCAGAGTCGACAACCCCATTGATTAACAATACTGACTCAGGTATTTTTGGAGTCAACATCACTGTTCCTCCAATACAAATGCCTCTTGACCCTAGTGACTACAATAGAGCAGGCGATGTTCTGAGTGTCTGGGTCCAAGCAACTCCATCCGGTGGCGGTGTGCCAGTTACCCAAACTAGTCCGCTAGAAGTAAGGCCGGTAATTGTGGTTGATCCCGGTCTTGAACAAGAGCACATTCAATTGACCGTTGAAGATGTGATTGCCGCAAAGAACGGGCAAGGCGTAGACTTGCCAAGAGCAATGGAAGTCGAAGTCAGACACAATTTAGACGGCACCATCACCAATACAGTTGATACAGTCTTGTCAGTTGGCAACCTAACCTTCACTCCATCCAACAGTGGCGGCTTCTCAGAATCAGATCGCTGGTCTGCCAACGTTTCACCAGCAACTTTCTCCGGTTTGTCTCTTGGCGATGTCCAATCAGCTGCCCTTGGCATCCAAGGTCCTGCCGACGATTATCCGTTAGCGGGAATAATTTCGATACCAGTTATTGCTACTCCTACTTTGGTGGGTCCACCGATTCCTAATGTGGAAGTCGTACCAGTTGAGAGGAATATTACGATTGGAGTCCCTACTATTCAAGGGGCGGCCATAATCGACCAAGGTCCATTTGATGTACCTCTTGGCGAAGAGACACCAATCGACCTATTGTTAGCAAACACTGGAAATGACCTGACGTCCTATCGCTTGTCTATTTTAGATGATCTTCCAGACGGTTGGATTACCTCAGTTAACACTACTACTACTACTTCGGATACAATTCTTGATTTGTCAGCAGACGTTGCAGATTATCCATCACAAGGGAATTCTCACATGAGAGATTTCCAATTGAAGGTAACAACCGACCCATTAGCGGAAGCCTACTCTTTCCAAAATGTCAACATCAAAGTTGAAGATAGCAGCACGGGATTACTAATTGATGTCTTGCCAGTTTCAATAAGAGTCGGTCCATATGTCAACGCATCTTTGAGTCCGACAAATCAAACAGTTGACCTCAATACTACACTATCCGAAACTCCGCTTACTAGAGTTTATGTTACTAATACCGGCAACACACCGACAACTTACTCATTGTGGCTTGACGAATCTCAAGGCGGCGATGTTGACTTTAGTTTAGAAAGTCCAAACCAAATTTTAGTTGCACCAGGATTTACTGACTCAGTAAAGATAAGGCTGGCCGCCAATGCCGATGCTGATTCTGATGCATTCTACATGGCCACCTTATGGGTCTCAACTGATACGGGAGTAAACTTGAGTGCTAATATTGTGGCTAATGTCAGTGAACAACGCTCGCTTACTATCGATGCGCCAAATCAGATTGGCGTTTTGCCGGGGCAAGATCAAACAATTAATTTCACCGTAACAAATTCTGGCAACTTAGAGGAATCTTTTGATGTTGAAGTGGCAGTAGATGGTGGTTGGATAGTTGTTCCAGCATCACAAACAATGACTTTACCAATAGATGAAGAAATTCAAGGCAGCGTAGTTGTTAGTGTGCCAGAATTGGGCGATGGTATCAGTTTAGATGACGGCTCAGTCCACAATCTAACTATTAGGTTGGTAGACCCAGCAACAGAGTTAACCGCAGGAGTCAGCATTGTCAGAATGCTAATTTCACCAATGTTCATCTTAGATACTATCGAGTGGCAAGAAGAAATGCTCTATCACCGTCAATGGGACCGAACATTCACTGCCACAATAGTCAACATGGGTAATCGTGACGTCACCGCTGACTTAGCGTACGAGATTAACAAGCCAGGTGGCGTAGCCGCCAGTACTGAGTGGGCAGTGCAATCTGACGCACCCACTACACTGAATATGCCAGTAGGGCAAAATGTATCGTTCCAATTCACTGTCAGTGGGCTAGAATTAAGTCCAGACCTCGACCTTACTGCTTTACTTTCCATTCATATCACTCCACAAGACTCCGGAGTCGACGGAGATGGTTATCTCAATTCAACACTGAAGATGTCCAGATTCTTTGAGGCTAGTGACATTGATTTGAAGCCAGATGAAACCGATGGACCTATGACTGTTAATATCGTCTATTCTCACATACCGCGAGGCGCTTCGAATGCTGTGGCTTACGAATTAGAATTATGTGAGGCTACAAGATTATTCAATTTTAACTCTGCAGGCTTGGACGAATCGCTCTACCCATGGACTTTCACTTTGGTAGTCGATGAGACCACATCCGTACCGTTATCACTATCTCCTGAAGATTGTGGCTCAGGCTCGGCTGGAAATGATTCTAGAATTCAACTGCCGCTTAGAGATGCTTGGGATGTAAGTGACCCATTACAGATTATTGTCGATGCTCCAAACAGACCCAATATTATCACTGAAGATGGCTGGGACATGACATTCAGATTATTCCACCCGACCGAAAATAACGGATATACCGTTTACGACGAGGCAACTTTCACCTTCCAATTGGATGTATTTGCTGACCCAAGTGTGGCTGAAGTTTGGATTAGTGAAGGCACGATGGAAGAAGGAACAGATGCAACCGTCAGTGCTAGAATTCGTAATGATGGAACCGCATTAGCCTTGTTCTTCATGGTGGATTTAGAGTGTTCTGGTTCAATCATCAACAATAACGTAGACCCAATCGCTTTGCTAGGTCCCAATGAGGAAGTCGTAGTCAAATGGGAAATAACCTCCGAAACCATCGAATGGTGGAAGCAGTCTATCGATGGAACCTGTATCGTTACTATTGATGCTAACATGTTATCAAAGAATGTCGAAGGGAATGATCGCTACGTCTACAAAGATGAAGTCTATTCATGGTCACCTGGACAATCTTCCACATTCGTTGCGTTCATCATCTTTGGATTGCTGTCGTTAGTCCTTGGGCGGTTGAACGGGCAAAATGAAAAGTTCCGCTTGTTCTCAGTCTATGCTGGATTGCTAGCCCTTGGATTTGCTTTCCACCTATTCAACATAATTTATTGGGGCCCACTTGTGTTGGGTGTTTCGGCACTTTGGCTGTGGCGTAAGACTTGGTTAAGCACTGATGAGTTTAGATTGATTCACGAAGATTATCAGAGAGCGCGCAAAGGTGTATCTACCTTGTATGCCGACCATTTCCAAGCCCTAGCAGACAGTAGAAGGCAACTCAGGATTATTCTTGCACTACCGATTTTCGGTCTACTAGGGGTTGTTCTTGGCATACCTCCACAACTTGACACAAGCCAAGATAATCTACTGACTCTGGCGGCTTATGTAGTGATTATTTCGGTGGGTGTATGGATTCTTGTGCGTCGCGCTGATTCAATGTATGGCTCAATTTACGGTCGCTTGACAGATATCGAAGTGAAGGCTACTAGAATCGAAAGAGATTTATCGGACCCGGCGCGATTATTACATGAGTTGGCTAACGATGGTATCAACCTCGACGCGATATTTGACGATATTAATCATGGAAATGAACTAGCAATGGATGAGGAGGTGAGAGAAGATGTCTGAAGAAAAAGCCGAGGGATCAATCGAGTTTGACCTTGATGAACTTTTAGAAGAGGATATCTCTGATGAAAACCTTCCACAAATCGAAGTTGAAGAAATCGAGGAACTTGTCGTGGTAGAACCAGAGGGTGAAACCGATGATGCTGGGGTTACCTTCCAAGATCAAGTTAGAGATTACATGGGCGAGCTCGAGGATGAAGAAACCGACCACGATGCCAATTTTGAAGCCAAAGATGAACTCAATGAGGATAATAGTAAGCTTATCGGTTCAGACGAGACAGAATTGGCAACAGTTTCTCAAGATACACTTGGTGAAGTTGAAAGCCGCATCATGTCTGCCTCAAGAGACTTAGATTCAATGGTTCAAAACGTTGTCCAGTCTGACACAAATTCCCTTGCGGCCACCGAAGTCGACATAATGGAAGCCAAGAAATATCTTTCACTGCACAAACTAAAGCGTGCTAAGGTGAGTGTCAAGAAGGCAGAACAAGCGCTAGTCACTTTAGAAGAAGATGTCTTGTACCTTCGTCGTAGCATCGCAATGTTACATCGTTTGCTCAAAGAAAAGAAAATCGATACTATTGAGGCAGAAAATATACTACTGCGACTCCGAAATGCCACCTCTAATGCTGAAATAGGCGATGTTGGGCAGGCTGCAACAGAAATTGAATTCCTAGTAGACGACTTGATCGGTGGTAATACTTCTACTCTTAATCCATTCTTTTTCCGCCATTTCTGGCTCGGTGTGGATACTCGCTGGCCTGCAGGCGGAGACACGGGAGTGCTGCTTGTCAGATTAATTAACGACGGGCCAATCGCTATGCCAGCAATGCGCTTATCGCCTCCTGTTCCGGATGGCTGGGTTTCCGAGCCTCATTCAGTTGATTTACCTATTATTGCGCCAGGTGGTAACTTGCCACTTAGATTTGACATCAAGTCGATGGGCCGTTACGGCGCAGATGAAATGCCGCTATCCCGTAAATTAGCAGTTTCAACTAGCTATGAAATGCGCTCCGGTGAAATTATGGTTACTATTAGAGCGCAAAACCGCTCAATGGAACCCCTTGCCGACATCATACTTACGCCGTGGTTACCACCAGGTTATACCACGGCTAAAGTTCCCTTTGTGGAACGTCTATCCCCCGATGAGGTGGCGCTGATAAGAATGCCACTTACCATCGACATGGGCACAGGAGGTAAATCCTGAGCCCCATCCAATTCCACCCGCCAATGCGGGAGGACGAGTAAAAAAATAAAAAAAGGTGAAAATATGAAAAATAATAAAGAAATAAAAAACGAAAACAGCGATAATATCGCTGCAATGGGTATTGGTGCAATGATTGTCTTCATTGCGCTAATTCTAGTTGCTGCGGTAGCATCTGCGGTCATTATACAGACCGCTGAAAAGTTGCAACAGAACGCCCAGGCTACTGGTGAAGGAACAAAAGATGCAATGGCATCCAAGGTTAGCATAATTAACACGTTAGTGACTAATGCTGCTGGTACTCAAATTACCATAACCTTCGAGTTAGCGCCAGGTAGTGACCAAGTTGATGCTGCTAATGTGGTTTGGTTTGCAGCATGTGATGGTGGCCCAGACTCTGGCGACTTCGTAGGACTTACTAACATAGGTCCTGCTGGCGGCGGTGCAGATATATCTCCAGGTGAAGTATATACTCACGATTTAGTACTTGCTGATTGCTGGGAATTAGATACTCAGTTGGGTATCC
>JAKMFF010000163.1 GCA_022425585.1 Candidatus Poseidoniaceae archaeon | reverse complement strand
GTGAACTAATGGACTGGTGGGAATATGCCGGACTAGGAGAACTTGAGTATGACACAGTACCATTCTTCCACATTAAAGTAAATTTGACTCATCCTCCAGTAGAAAAAGCCGATGTACTTCCTCTCTGGGAGTTAGACGATGGAATTATTGAAGGCGCTTTACGGTCAAGATATCCAGAAGATAGTAATGTAAGAATTAGGCGAGAAACAGCTCAAGGTGAGGATGAACTATGGCGCTATTCGCTTATTTTCGTCGATGACAGTGATGATTGAGTCATACACGGTTTGATAAACCCAAAGCATGGTTTGGGTGTTATGCGAATGCTGACTTTCTTTAGGTTCATGCGCCAGATAATGCGCAAAAAGCCTGCTGATTTGGACTGGATTCAAAAGCAAGGATTGATGGCGGTAAAACTGGCGCAAATTTTCGCACTTAGGCCAGATCTTCTTGGTGAGGATAAGTGTAAACAACTTCAGCAACTATACCAACATGCAGCGTCTATTCCTCAAGAAGATTGGGAAGCGACTCTAAAGAGCAAAGCCATTCCAGGTTTCTTTGACAATTTCAAATCTATCGAAGAAAAGCCATTGGCAGCAGCATCAGTTGGGCAGGTCCATCGGGCAGTATTGCTCAACGGGGACCAAGTAGTGATTAAATTCGTCAAGCAGGCAAATGCTGTTAAATTTCGCAAAGAGGTAGACCGAATGAGGTCATGGTTACGTATTTTCTTAGTATTATCGCCAAGGTTGAGAAAAGTTGGCAATCCCATGGCTTTGTTGAACCACGTCGCAGATTACACTACCAGGGAACTTGACTTACGCAACGAGATTT
The DNA here is from genome assembly GCA_022425585.1 of Candidatus Poseidoniaceae archaeon. The sequence goes on along the minus strand of JAKMFF010000163.1, from coordinate 5,818 downwards.
CAGGTGCCAATGAATTAGCCAAAATTCAACAGGATATTTCTAAAGATTTTGCAACACCTTTACTTAGATTCCCAGAATATTATCCCGAGATATCAAATGAAAATGTTCTTGTTTCTGAATTTATTGAAGGGATGTCGTTAGAAGAGGGCATTGAAAACAAATCTCTGAAATGGGACACTTTGTTAGAATTGTTTAGAATTCATGGCGCATATCTGTTTGGAATTGGGACATTCCATGGTGATCTTCATCCAGGCAACTGCATAATCGATAAAGAAGGCAAATTTGTGTTTATAGACAATGGAGCTATATGCCATGCACCCGCATTTGTCAACCGTTCACTATTCAATTTCTTTGAACATCTATCTAAACAAGAACTAGATGAAGCATTCATTGCACTACTTGACATGACAAGTCAGAAACCAACTGGGAAAAAGATGGAGAAGTACATGAGCAGAATGAGCGAGATTTACTTTGATTTTGAAAAGAAACCAGTTGGCGAGCAAAGCTTGACCAGAGTGATGATGCAAACTGTGCGAGCAGCTGTTGAATTAGCCAATGCTGAGTTTGGAGAAGAGGCATTCCCGATAATTAGGGCCCTGATGTATTTAGACGGCTTAGTTATCAGAACTCACCCAGATGCTTTGCTGATTAAATCGATGGGCCCTTATTTAGACGAGTTCAAATTTAAACTAGGTCTTGATACAGCACCTGCATGAGTGGTCCAATGAGTGAGAGAATCGCAGTAATTGGTGCCGGTATATCTGGCCTTTACTGTTCATACTTGTTAGAGGAAAAGGGGTATGAGGTAGACCTATTCGAAAAATCCTCCAAAATTGGGGGAAGAATGGCCAGTGTGGAGAAGTCGGGATTTATTCTTGACCGGGGATTTCATGTACTACAAACAGGGTATCCATTAGCAAGTTCAGTTTTTGATTACCAAGCGATGAATTGCCGTTCTTTCCAACCCGGTGCACTAGTGATTGAAGCCCGTCCAAAAAAATCAAAAATTTGGTGTTTTGCCGACCCTTTCCGCCGTCCGATAGCAGGAATTAAAGGCGCGATTAATTTTTTTACATCGCCATTTAATTTGCTTAGAGTTGGATTATTACGTTGGCACATTATGCAGACATCAGATGAGGATATTTTTTCCCAAACAGGACAACAAAGTACCCATGAATTTTTAATTTCGAGGGGCTTCTCACAGTCATTTATTGATAGATTCTTTCTACCTCTTTTTGGCGGAATATTTCTTGAATCAAGTCTAAGAACCGACGCTCGAATGTTCAAATTTGTGTTCAAGAATATGTCTAGAGGAGATATGGTTTTGCCCAAGCAAGGAATTTCTGCTGTACCAAATTACTTGTTTGATAGATTAAAGCATACCAAATTAAATCTCGGTGCAGATGTTGAAATAATTAGCGATGGAGAAATAACGGTTGGCGGTAAGTCACAAAAATACTCTCGCGTAATCAAGGCATTTGAAGATGCAGCAGGGAAAATCACTAGGTCGGTATGGACCGTACATTTTTCAGCCCCCAAATCACCATTAAAACAGAAATTCATTATGTTAAATTCCAAAATTAAGACTAAAAATAACTTAATCTCACATTTAGCCGTGCCTTCAGATATCCAGCCCAGTTATGCACCAGTGGATAAATCGTTGATTACCGTCACAATTGTTGGCCAGCAAGCTGAGGAAATGGGCATTGATAGCCAAGATCAGATAACTAGTTCCGTCATCAAAGAACTAACCGAATGGTTTGGTGAAGAAGTAGATGCTTGGGAAATCCTTGATGTTCAGCACATTACCGCAGCCTTGCCTGAATTATCTGCTAGCGATTTTGATAACATCGACCGGAACAACCCGTTTCTTGAATGTGGAGATCATACCTATCACGGCAGTGTTGAAGGTGCGCTACAATCTGCGGTAAAGTTGGTAAAAAACCTATGACAAAACGCCGCATAGAAGGTTGATTATTCACCCATATATCACGGAATTAAACTCTTCTTTATATGTCAGTCTGATTGCACTAGCATTATGCAAGCCAAGGCTAAACCTACAACAATAATCGTCGGCGCTGGACCCGGTGGACTAGCAAGTGCAATGCTACTAGCCTATTCGGGAGTCGATGTAACTGTAATCGAAAAAGAAGACGCAGTTGGTGGCAGAACCAAATTAGTTCACAAAGACGGATTTACTTACGATCGTGGGCCGACCTTCTTCCACTTCCCAGAAGTTATTGAACAAATTTTTCAAGCAGTTGGATTAGATGCTCACAAGGAACTAGAACTGATGCCGCTGATTGACCCCTCATACCGCTTGGTATTTGGCGCAGGCGGACACATCAACGCCACTAGCAACCTTGATTTGATGACCGAAAGAATCCGTGAACTATCTGGCGATAAAAACGCTCGTGGATTCGAAAAGTATGTCAAAGACAACCGCCTAAAATTGAACTTGTCCAAACAATGTCTACAAACACCGTGGACGGGACCGTCAAACCTGTTTACTAAAAGAGCCATGCGAGTTGCCAAGGTATTGAAGCCTTGGGCATCAGTAGCAAGTGATTTGCGTAAGAACTTCGATGACGAGAGAATTCGCCTAGCAATGTCTTTTCAAACTAAATATCTCGGCATGAGTCCATTTCACGCACCTTCCTTGTTTACCATTCTAGCCTTCCTCGAGTACGAACACGGTATCTTCCATGCTAGAGGCGGACTTGGTTCAATTACTCCAAAACTGGCAAAGATTGCTGAAGGCTTTGGTGCGAAAATAAGAACCTCAACCCCGGTTAAAGAACTGATTTATGATGGGAAAAACGTTATTGGAGTAAAACTTGAAGACGAAACTATCTACGCAGACAAAGTAGTAGTGAATGCAGACTTTGCCCACGCTATGACCACTTTGGTACCAAACGAAAAGCGTAAGAAATGGTCTAACAAGAAACTGGAAAAGAAAGGTTACTCTTGCTCCACTTACATGCTTTATCTTGGCATGGATAAAACCTATCCAGATATGCCTCATCACCAAATCTATGCCTCCCAACGCTACGAGGAAAACCTCAACGACATCACCAACCATAAAATCACCTGGGATGACCCGTCCTTGTATGTACAAAATGCGTGTGTTACCGACCCAGATATGGCACCAGAAGGTTGTTCTACTCTGTATGTTTTAGTTCCGGTACCAAACCAACATGAATCGATAAATTGGGAAGACATTAAAGATGAATACCGCGATATAGTAATCAAGCAAATGGCAAAATTAGGCTATGATGATGTTGCAGATCACATTGTATCAGAAACAATCGTCACCCCAGATGATTGGGGCGCCTCCGATATTTACCGAGGTGCTGTGTTTAATCTGACACACAATCTCGGCCAAATGCTGTGGAGAAGGCCTCAAAACAGATTTGAAGAGGCTAATAATTTGTACATCGTTGGCGGCGGAACCCATCCTGGTAGCGGACTGCCAACTATCTTTGAAAGTGCTAGAATCAGTAGTAAGTTGATTTGTGCTGATCTTGGCCTAGACCCTGATTGGAATGGAGTTAGTAACTGGTTCCAAGATGTAAAAAAGCCGAAAGTAAAGGCAAAAGACGCCCTATCAGCAAACCGAAACCAAGCTACTGGTGAAGGCCATGCAGCCTAAAATTCTAACAATTTTACTTTGTGTGACTATTGTAGTATGCGGCTGCACAGCGCCAATTGAACAATCAATCCAAACCGAAGTCCCCTTACAACTATCGTTCACTGCTGATACGCTGGAACGACAGGAAGACGGTGGTTCAGTATTTGACCTGAAAGAAGCATTAGTTTCCAAACCAGTGCTGATGCTCTGGATTGCAGCAGGATGCTCAGGGTGCCATGATTGGACCGACATGTTGCGTGAATCAATCAATAATGGCAGCATCAATACTTCTTCAGTTTCTGTTATCAGTATGCACAGGTGGTCCGAAGTCGAGTCACCTGCAGCGGTTATGAAGGCATTTGGCAATGACGATAACGATTCCAATTATACCCCGTGGCCAATTATTCTGCCGAATGAATCAAGCAGGTTAACAGATTTTGAAACAGGTGAGAATACGCAGTTTTCGGTTGTCGAAGGCTTTGGCAATCCAGTCACGCCAACCGTGCAACTAATCGGGCAAGATGGTATCAAAATGTGGCAATCAAAATCCTACTGGGCCAACTTCACTATGGTACAAGAAGCAATGGATGTTGTCAACAAAATAGCCAGTTGAAAATTTGTATGAAATAATCAACCTCAAAGACTGTGCGCGTTAGGCATAGAATGTTCGCCCCCCCGGGGGAAGGCTGTGAGAACTTTGGGTGAAGGAATAAAACTACCTGTAATCAACGGACTGGGTCGTACCAACCGTATCGATAAATGGTGGACTCAGCCATTAGCCATGGGCTTTGCACTAACATTCGCGCTAATCTATACTTTTTGGCGATTATTTTTGCATGATACCGGAATATCATATGAATTGAACGGGAGCACTGTTATGTCTCCGATCTTTTCTCCTAACGTTCTAGAATGGGATTTATTTGGCTTATCCGCTTGGGATCACCCTCACTGGGTCAATGCAGCGATCCTCGTTTTGTGGATTCCATTTGGATTTAGAGGTACTTGCTATTACATGCGTAGAGTATACTACAGGACTTTTTTTGCCAGCCCAACAGCTTGCTGGGTAGACGAACCAGATATCAATAAGAAATTAGGGTACAAAGGTGAAAAACGCGTATTCATCCTCAACAACTTACACCGGTATTTTCTCTATGCTGCGATGATAATTATTGCCATTAAGTGGTGGGACGTCACTCACACGTTAACGTTTGAAGGTGGCCAATATGGCTTCTCAATTGGGACCTTCATCATGGGTATAGAGGCATTTTTATTGTCAATGTATGTTACATCTTGCCACGCTCTGAGACATCTTGCTGGCGGTGCATTAGACCGATGGACATCCGGCATAAGCAAAATACGTGGCAGAATATTTGACAAGTTAAGCATTGCAAATCGGTCTCATGGTTTCTGGTTTTGGACTTCTCTTGCGTTCGTTTTTGTTGGCGATTTATGGGTACTAGCTTACAATGAAGGGTACTTTACCGGACTTGCTGAATGGAACTTGATACTTTTTTGAGGTGAAAATATGACAGAAGATTACAAGAAATACGAATATGACGTTATTGTGATAGGTGCAGGTGGTGCAGGTCTTCGCGCAGCAATAGAAGCGGCTCGTAGTGGCGCTAAAACTGCTATTATCACTAAATCTCTGCTTGGTAAGGCACATACTGTAATGGCTGAGGGTGGTTGTGCTGCTGCATTACAAAATGCGGATCCTCGTGACGGCTGGAAGGTTCACTTTCATGACACTATGAAAGGTAGCAAATGGCTAGCTAACTGGCAAATGGCAGAGTACCACGCCAAAGAAGCACCAGATAGGGTTAGAGAATTAGAGCAATGGGGCGCTGTATTTGACCGAACACCACAGAACCTAATCAACCAGCGAAATTTTGGCGGTCACACCTTCCCTAGACTTGCTCACGTTGGCGATGCTACTGGTCTTGAACTCATCCGTACATTGCAAGAAAGAGGCATCCACGAAGGTATTGATATATTCATGGAATATACTGTAAGGCACCTTCTCAAAGAAGGCGACAGAGTTACTGGTTGTGTTGCCTACACTAGAGTTGACGGAGACTTCCATGCATTTTCAGCCAAGTCTGTGGTCCTAGCGACTGGTGGAATCACTAGAGTTTGGTCAGTTTGCTCAGGTTCATGGGAATACACTGGAGACGGTCATGCATTGGC
>JAKMFF010000350.1 GCA_022425585.1 Candidatus Poseidoniaceae archaeon | reverse complement strand
ATACAATATTTTGCGTAGTCTGTGTCAGTATTTTGAGGTAATATGGTGTCCTCCAGACACCCATTTCTCTACGTTAATTGACAATTATCAAATTGATGCACTATTCTGTTCTAATGGGCCAGGCGATCCCGCCCACCCAGGAAAAGCCTCAATGGCTAAAGAGACTCTTGCTAAGGCTGTTCAATCAGGATATCCAGTTATGGGAATCTGTCTTGGTCACCAATTGATGGGACTTGCTTCTGGCTTGAAAACATACAAGATGCGTTACGGCCATCGTGGTGCTAATCAGCCAGTTGTTGATTTAGTAAGTGGTAAAGTGTTGATCACTAGCCAAAACCACGGCTTCGCCGTTGCTGACCCGGAGTCGGGAATGCTAGCAGCTCACCCTTCAGGGGCAACATCTTCTGATGTTGAAAATCTCCATGGTCAGGAAGTGAAAGTTCGCTACATTAATGCTAACGACAAAACAGTGGAAGGTCTTGATGTGATAGACAAGCCTTGCTTCACCGTACAATTTCACCCCGAAGCCTGCCCAGGTCCACATGATGCAGAGGGCTTATTTGCTCGTTTCAAGGAAATTGTCGACACACATTTGGGGGTTATTTAATTGCCAAGAAGAGATGATTTGAAGTCTATCATGGTACTAGGTAGTGGACCGATTAAGATTGGTCAAGCCGCTGAATTTGACTTTTCAGGAAGCCAAGCAGTACGAGCCTTACGTGAAGATGGATATGAGGTGATTTTGGTCAATTCAAATCCAGCAACTATTCAGAACGACCCTGAAATGGCTGATAAGGTCTACATTGAACCATTACTGTCTTCTTCGATAAAGAGAATATTAGAGATTGAGAAACCATGTGCGTTGTTGGCTGGTATGGGCGGCCAAACTGCGCTAAATATCGCTAGTGAATTAGCTCACTCTGGGGTTCTTGATGAGCTTGGTGTTGAATTAATCGGATCGGATCTAGATGCGATTGATAAAGCGGAAGATCGAGATTTATTCAACAAAGTTTGTGATTCAATTAATTTGCCAATCAGTGAGGCAATTGCTTGTAAATCAATGGACGAGGTAATCTCTGCTGCAGAACAGATTGGAACATGGCCGTTGTTAATCAGGCCAGCCTTCACTTTGGGTGGTTTAGGTGGAGGTACTGCATGGAACATTGGGGAATTAGTCGAGATAGCAACCCTTGGACTGCGAAATTCAAGAATAAACCAAGTCTTGATTGAAGAATCTATACTTGGCTGGCAGGAACTTGAATATGAAGTGATGAGAGATGAAGCAGATAATGCGATTATTGTTTGTACCATGGAGAATATTGATCCAATGGGTGTCCACACGGGAGAATCTACAGTTGTTGCTCCATTACAATCATTCTCTGACCAAGATCATCAAATCTTACGAGATCAGGCTTTGAGGCTGATTCGTGCGCTAAATATCAAAGGTGGATGTAATGTTCAATTTGCTTTCAATCAGTTTACTGGAGAAATAAGGGTGATTGAAGTAAATCCTCGTGTGTCACGCTCCTCGGCACTTGCTAGTAAAGCAACAGGCTACCCAATTGCCCGTATTGCGGCAAAAATTGCCGTCGGCTACACCCTTGATGAATTACCCAATCCAATCACTGGTGATGGTACTACTGCAGCATTTGAACCAACCTTGGATTACTGCGTAGTAAAGATACCAAGGTGGCCATTTGATAAATTTAGAACAGCAGATAGAACCCTTGGCACGTCAATGAAGTCTACTGGAGAAGTAATGGCTATTGGTCGAAATTTCGAAGAAGCTTTTCTCAAAGCATGGGCTTCATTGGAACAAGGGTGCCCTCATCCACGTCCGTTAACAAAAGCCGATGAATCAGAGGGTGACACTATGGCAGAAAGAGCCAATGAACCTCTTCCAGATGCTACTTTAGTTGATTGGTGTAAAATTGCCACAGACCGAAGAATGGGCGCGCTTATTGAAGCCTTTAGAAGAGGTTGGACCGTGGAGCAAGTTCATGAAATAACTAGAATCACTCGATGGTTTTTGTATCGCTTCGAAAAGATTGCCCACATTGAAAAAGAAATGGTAAACTTATCTTGTAATCCAACTGAAATCAATGTAGAATTACTGCGTGAGTGGAAATCTAACGGTTTTGCGGATTCACACATTGCTGACGCATTAAATTCATTCCCACCTGAAGGGTATAAATCGTTACCAAGAGGTCGGGATGAAGATTCAGTGATGCGTAGAAGACATTCACTTTCACTGCATCCTAATTACCGCATGGTCGATTCATGTGCTGCAGAGTTTGCTGCTAAAACGCCATATTATTATTCGACTTATGAGCCAAATACCAAGCAAGGAATTGATCATGTGCCAGACTTAGCTAAAATGGATAAAGAGAGGTATGTGGCAATTGGTAGTGGCCCAATAAGAATCGGTCAAGGAATAGAATTTGACTACGGCTGTGTTCATGCTGTGATGGCTATTAGAGATGCGGGTAAGGATGCGATTCTAATCAATAACAATCCAGAAACAGTTTCTACAGATTTTGATACTTCTGATCGTCTGTACTTTGAACCACTTACTCTTGAGTGTGTTACTGAGGTTTTGCTTAGAGAACAAGCACACGCTATTTTGTTACAATTTGGCGGTCAGACTGCCATTAACTTGTCACAGCCACTAGAGAAACGTCTTCCTGAGCTATCTAAATCAGGATTAAATTTGCAAATTGCTGGTACTTCTTGCGATGCGATAGATGAGGCAAGCGATAGAGAACGATTTGAGAAATTTGCCAAGCGAGCAGGTCTTACTATGCCTAGAGGAGCGACTGGCTTGACTTCCAACGATGTAAGAAATGCTGTAGGAAAAATAGGCTATCCAGTTTTGATTAGACCTTCATATGTTTTGGGTGGAAGAGGTATGGAGATTCTTTCAAATGATGAACAACTCGATGCTTATCTAGCAGAGGCATATCTTGCCCCGGATAAGCCACTACTTGTTGACGAGTATCTTGGACACGCAACTGAAATTGATGTTGATGCTGCTTCTGATGGTAAGGAAGTTCTTATTGGAGCAATCATGGAACATCTTGAGGAAGCAGGGATTCATTCTGGTGATTCAACATGCTTTATACCGACACAAAATATTTCGGAAGAAATGTTGGAATTGATTAGAGAACAAACTATCAAGATTGGTTTAGGGCTCAACATAATTGGTTGTTTTAACATTCAATTTGCTATTCAGGGCGACGTTCTATATGTTTTGGAAGTCAATCCTAGATCCTCAAGAACCGTACCATTCGTGGCTAAATCATCTGGTTTACCATTGGCTCGTATTGCGGCAAAAATAACCATTGGTATTCCATTATCAGAACAAACAATACCAGTTAGAACATCTGGAAATGTTTGTGTTAAAGCACCAGTATTCCCATTCATAAAATTGCGAGGTCTTGACCCTGCACCTGGACCTGAAATGAAATCCACAGGCGAAGTATTTGGCTCCCACGCTGATGCAGATGTGGCTTATCTAAAGGCACGTTTAGCAACAGAAGTTCCTGTTGCACAAGGTGGTGGCGTATACCTCACAGTTCGAGATGATGATAAACAAAATCTCGTCCCTATCGCCAAAGATTTAATCCAACTTGGCTTTACTATCTATGCAACTCCAGGTACTGCAGACATGCTAAGAGAAAAGGACGTACCTGTAGAGGTTGTCTATCGAATAAGAGAGAGAATGCATCCAGACGCTTTAGATTTAATGCGGCAGGGGAAAATTTCCTTCATTGTAAACGTGCCAACAATTTCTGGAGGTGCAGTAAGAGACGGTAATATGATGAGAAGACTTGCTGTTGAATTGAATATACCATTCGTCACGACAATTAGAGGCGCAGTAATGGAAGTCGCAGCTATTGCGGCAATGATGAAAGGTGAAATGGAACCAGTTAGGTTACAAGTCAATTATTAGTCTCAACACTCATCAAAAGCTTCGATAATGTATCTAGTGAATGGGCTAGTCCAAGCAAGTTCACTAATTCCTTCTTCACCTTCTGAACTGTACACCCGTACTACATCTCTTACTCTGACATTGCCTTCAGATGATCTTGCTAGAATAGTTGCTGCTTTGAGGACTTTTCCAGTTCCATGAGGATCATAGATTGTGTCTAAAGCATCCTTGAGGAACCAATCAACCTTGCCCCCATCTTCACCCTCATACTTTCTTTTGACCTTCTTACTGCCAAACATTCCACCGCCTTTCTTGGGTTTTGGTTTTTCCTTAGTTTCCTTCTTTGTTGTCTTCTTGACAGTTGATTTTTTAGCGGCTGGTTTTTCCTCTTTTTTAGCGACTGAGGAAACTTCTTTACCAGCAAATTCTTGTTCCATTTCGGCTCTGATTTCCTTTTCCAATTCTTTGCGAATACTTTTCTCAAGTTTATCACGCAATTTATTTTCGATTTCATCAGGGTCTGATTTTTCTATTTTTGCCCAAGCATCATCACGCTCATCTTGCAATGCCTGCATGACATTGATGTAATGCGATGCCACTTGAATAAGCGCAGTTTCCATTGAAGCCTCAAGTTGCATCGAGACTACTTCGCTGGCAGAGTCACGCCATTTACGCCATTGCAGCATTGTATTAGCATGTATGTCAGAACCGCATCTTGGGCAGAAACTGCGCTTGGGTGGCTTTAGTACTGGTATCGCTCTCATGGCATCAGGGTCAATACCTTCATGTTCTCCACTTGCAACATCGTGAATGTGTGTTGATGCTTCCATTCCAGTGTCCATGGCTGTTCTAAACATCCCTTCATTCAGGTCTAATTTGCCGTCTTGAATCAAATCCCATGCACTTGTGCCTCTGACTACTGCTCTTACAGCAGCATTGGCTGCTGGGGAGTTACCCCAATCAACAGAAATATTTTGGGTCCGAAATTCTAACTCTACATTTCCAAATGCGTCAGACAAGTCGACGTCTTCTCCATCTGCAGGTGCAGCAATTCCCAATTTTATTGGATTTGCACCTTCTTCTATTTTGGCTATCATATCAAATTTCTCAGCCATAGAGAGATCTTCTCTCATTCGAATAACAGCCTTAAGTTGATTTAAATCGTGTCCTGTAGAGGTGATTGGACCTTGAGTATGCATATCATGGCCACATGATAGGCAAAATTTAGCAGCAGGTTCGACATCTGCTTCGCAGATAGGACAGTAAACCCCGGCCATGACAAGGGATGAATCCCCCTGACATTTGAATGGTACGGAGTGAAATAGCCAATATTAGTGTATTGTGAGGTTACTGAAAGGATTCGATACAACGCCTTAGTTGGTTGATTATGGTGATTTTAGGAAGTTCAGTCAATATCGGGGCTAAACGCGGGCCCTTTTTGTTGCCCATCAAACAGATGTATGATACGTTATATGCCAGTCTAGGTGATTTATCTATAGATTTAGCAGATTCAACAATGCAGTTGCTGATACTTTCATTTGTCCATTCGCAATTTTCAAGTAATTCAGTCAGTCTAATTAATACTTGAATTTCATCGTCTGACAGTTCACTTAGTAGAGCTTCAGGAACATGTTCAATCATCACAATTTTCATTTCATCAGGGAAATGTTCCGAGTTAATCCAAGTGCGCATTTTTTGTAATCTGTCTCTAAGTAAATCAGATGGTTGGTCATTTTTTGTAAACCCTAGGCTGTCCCAAACCAACTGGTCTTCAAGTTTGGTTTGCGCAAGTAGTGCTAAGTGTCTAAATGAAACAGTAGAGTTATTCGTTGTGTCTGGCTTACTGATTAATGAAAGTTTTATCGCTCCTTGAGCATCTTCGATTTGTACACGTCTTCTGCGAGATAATGTGTCATCAGCAAGTTCACTAACAAAATCTCTTGATGAATTTCTTTCATAATCATCAGCTAAGTTGACCAAACTCATACCTGCATCGAATTCTATTGCTTTGTTAGGCTTAGATTGGGCAATTAAGTATCGTAAGATTTCAGGAGGTACCAACTGAAGCGCTTCCATTGGACCAATGGTATTACCCGAAGATGATGACATTGCACCTTTTCCTTTCAGGCTAATCCATTCGTAAACCAGTGGCTGCGGTGCATCATATCCAAATAACTTCGAGATTTCTTTTCCAGTATCATATGACCCGCCTGACGCACCATGGTCCTTGCCAAAAGCCTCACATGTTACGCCAATCCAAGACCACTTAGCAGGCCAATCTATTCGCCAAGGGAGTTTCCCTTGGCCTTTTGATAAATCAGAGGAACCAGTGTTGCCATCTTTATCGGTATAATGTACTAATGGGAATTCGTATCCAGTAACCGAAACTCCCTCAAGTGAACCTTTCGAATCCAAAGGGCTCCAAGGGAACCAGTTTGCTGGTAATTCTCTACCTGAAACCCGTTCAATTATTTCTTTAATCTTATCCGAATTATCACAAGCAAGTTTAGCGCATTCAGTAAATTTACCAGATTTGTATGATTCCAAATTCTTGACAATTCTTGGTTTTACGCCGATTGTAGCAAGTGCTTCTAAGAATGGATTTAGAAAGTGATCAGCATAGTTCCAGCCATTAGTTTCATAACTATGGTAATCAGGTTTACCATCTGCATTTGGTGCGGGTATATCACCGATTTGATGACCGATAAATTTGGCATATTCCTCGTCCAGAAAAGGATATACTCTGCGGAGTGGGTCTGCATCGTCAACTATGAAAATGAAATCAACATCAAGTCCAGAATCACTTGCTGCACGGGCAATCATATCCCCTGTTAGAATTTCTCTTAGGTGACCAATGTGAAATTCACCACTCGGAGTAATTCCGGTTGAGACAATATGTTTACTTCCACGTCTAGACAAATTTAGGGCAACAACATCAGCCCAGTGCATCTAATCACCTCAAACAGAAACAGCACGTATGACGCCCCTTAAAGGAACATCTTCGATTTCATTTCTCATTGTTTTGTTAACTAGTACTATCACTAATCCTACTTCTCCTCCGGCAGCTTTGATGGCGTTGATAGTTTTGACCATTGTTTTGCCAGTGGACAATACATCGTCAATAATCGCTACCTTTTTTCCGGAAACTTGTCCATATTTATTTGATAAAGAACCAGAGCCATCACCAATATCAGTAGTTCTAAAAACCGTGAATTCACAATCTAATATTCTAGCAACTTCATGGGCAAATGAAATACCGTTAATCGAAATTCCTACTATTGTGTCAATGTTTTCAAACCCTAATTCTTCATCAGCCACATCTGCCATTATAGTTCCAACCGCCGAAATCCTTGTGGGTCTAACCCCAATTGTTCTCCAACCGATTCTTACATCACTTGGTCTTTCTTCGCCTTTACTACCTGCCAATAGCCATGAAATAGTGTCTTGCGAGAGAGATAATTCATCAGCAATTTGTTGACTGTTCAAACCTTCCTTGCGGAGATTCATTGCAGTCATGCGTAATTCTTCGATGCTAACTACCATTTCTATCAATGACAGCCATGAGTCAACCATTCATCAAACCTTTCATCAAAACAACCAATGTTTGGTTGATTGCCATACCAAGCATTGAAGAATGAAACCTCCGACCAATATACATGGCAGACTTCGATTATGAGTCCTTGTTAGACCGAGCCAGGGATAAAATACCTGAGAATATTTCTGGTAAATCAAGATGGCGTTTACCAGAGCCACAAATTCTAATTGAGGGATCTAATACAATTCTTAGAAATTTTAACGAAGTTGTATCTATGATGGACAGGGATGAAAATCATGTTTACCAGTATATTTTGAATGATCTTGGTACCTCAGGATCAAGAGACGGTCCAAGAGCTAGGTTCAAAGGAAGAATTCCACCAAAAAGAATTAAAAAAACCATAGTTAATTACGTTAATTCATACATTATGTGTAGCC
>JAKMFF010000348.1 GCA_022425585.1 Candidatus Poseidoniaceae archaeon | reverse complement strand
GTTTTGATTGCAGTTGGGCTGGCGTCGTTGGTTGTTGGTCTTGCAGTTTACGAAAAGTTCGGCTGGGTAGGCGGATTAGTAATGGGGCCAATCGAAATATTTGGTTTGCTCGCCAATACTCTATCATACCTCAGAATAATGGGTGTTGGAGTTGCTGGAGTAAAGATTGCTGAAATTTCAATTAGTATGGGCTGGGACAAAATAGGTCCAGCACTAGACTCTGGAGATTATCTAACACTTGTAGTAGGGATAGTACTTTTCGTGTTAATACAACTCTTTGCGATAGCACTAGGTATACTCTCGCCCTCAATTCACGCCGTTCGTCTACACTTTGTAGAATGGATGGGCAAATTCTACGATGGTAGTGGAAAAGCGTTTGCCCCGTTAGGAGGCAGAACCCTTCATGTGGAGGGAAAATCATAGTCCATTGGACAAAATAAGGAGGTAACAAATATGAACAAGAATACCCTAAAAATGAGCCTAAGAACATTGATCGTCTTGCTGGCATTGACCCTGGTAGCACAAGGTGTTGCCGCACAAGATGCAGCAGCAGATGATTCAGGAGACGACGACAACATCGGTGCACTCGGTGTTGGTATTGCGCTAGGATTAGCAGCTATTGGTGCTGGCTACTCCCAAGCTGCAATCGGTAGTGCAGCAGTCGGAATGCTTGCAGAAGACGGAAGCAAATTCGGTTACGCACTAATTTTTACTGCTCTACCTGAATCTATCGTTATTCTAGGCGCATTGCCATTGTTCCTACAGGGATGATCTTTGACGGCCGAGATGGTTGTTGGAGATGATGGAGGAATAAAGATGACGCTAGATACATTGGCGAAAGATATTGCAGCTTCGGCAGATGCTGATGCTAAAGCAATAATCGATGAAGCCAAAGCTGAAGCAAAGCAAATAATCGATGAGGCGAAAAGCAAGGCCTCTGCTATAACTGGTGATGCCAGTTCCCGTGCAGAGCGAGAAGCTACACAAATCTCGAAGGAAGTTGTAGCGAGTGCAAGACAAGCCAACAAAAAGGCAGAGTTAATCGCAAAGCGAGAAGCTATGGACAGTACTCATGCTGCAGTCAAGGAACAACTAGCAGACCCTGGATTCAAAGGACGAGCCAGTATGTTGAAATCTTTGGTTTCCAAGGCTAATAAATTAACCTCGGATGACTTCATAATCAGACCAGTAGAAGTTGACAAGAAAGCTCTTGGTGACTTGAAAGGGAAACGTAAGATCGGTGAATCAGTTGACGGACTTGGTGGTTTCATTCTAGAAGCGGCAGATAGTTCGGTATCTTATGACATGCGATTTGACACTTTGCTAGAAAACGCTTGGGGGAAATCCCTTTCAGAAGTTAACAAAATATTGTTTGAATGAGGCGATAAGATGGTTGGTAATACTGCATATGTTGTTTCGAGAGCCAAATCTCGAAGAAAGAAACTTGCAGATTTGCCGCGAATGCGCCAATTGATTAACCAATCCACAGATCAGTTAACTGCATCAGTAAGTAACATGGGTTACGCTGACGAGGTTAACCTCTATGCCGGAAAGTTGTCTGGAGCCGATTTAGTTGAAGCAGCCTTGACACATAACCTCGAAGCAGAACTATCTGAAATTCTAGAAATGTGTGGAGGTAGAATCAAGGGCGTTGTCGAAATATACACCTCTCGTTTTGAATATCAAAATGCTAAGGTTGTTCTGCGTTCAGTGCTAAATGAGGTTTCGTTAGAGAAGGTATCTAATTCAATTTTACCTGATTTGAATGAAATTAACACTCCATGGCTAAAGATTATTGAAACTGCAGATGACCTTAGGTCTGCTGCGCTTCAAATGCGCAGAAAGCCGTTTGGTAATGATTTGAAAGCATTACCAGATGATGCCAAACTTTCAGATTATGAGGATGCTTTAGACAGGCATTACTTCAAATCAGCCTTAGGCCGTCTTACTGCACATGACCCAGCAACTCGATATTTGCGAGATTATCTGCGCATGGAAATCGACCACAGGAATATGTTGAATGTATTAGAATCAGATTCAATTGGAATTTCATCGGAAGAGATTTCTCAGTTGTTGATTCCTGGTGGTAGGATCCTACCTTCTAGGTCTTTTTCTTCTATCGCTGCAGGTGGTAGATCTGCTCTGATGGATATCCTTAGGTCTTCATCTAAGTTCGACGTGCCACATTTTGAGACTTTACTGGAAGAAGTTACCAAATCAAGAAGCCTTGATTCCTTAGTTACATGGTTCAAAGAAAGGGAATATAAATTCATGAAAAAAATGAGTTATCTCCATCCTATTTCTGCGCTACCAATCGTATACTATGTTGCAATGAAGGTACAAGAAGTTGCAGATTTGAGAATAATCGTCAGGGGAAGATTCGCAGGATTACCTCCTGAAGTGCTAGAGGCGCACATATTGTAAGGTGATAATATGGAGTTGGCGGTAGTAGGTTCTCAAGAGTTCACACTTGGATTCCAATTGGCTGGAATCTCAAACATCTTCAATCCAGAAACAGATGATGAAATGTCATCACAATTAAAATCACTACTAAATTCAAAAGAGGTTGGAATTATCGTTATCGACTCCTCGATAATGTCAGCCTTGCCAGAAAGACTGAGAGATCAGCTTTCTGCATCGGTAACCCCAACGGTCCTAGGAATTGGGACTGAAGAGGATACAACCTTGCGTGACACAATTCGTAAGGCAATAGGAGTCGACTTATGGAAATGATTTCCAAAAAGGAGGAAAAATAATGAGTAATGAAGGAGTAATATATCGAATATCCGGTCCGGTTGTAACCGCTACTGGTATGAATGCAGCTATGTATGACGTTGTCAGAGTTGGTAATGAAGGTCTGATGGGTGAAGTTATCGAACTACACGGAGACAAAGCGGTCATCCAGGTTTACGAAGATACCTCTGGTATTAGGCCAGGTGAACCAGTTCTAAATACAGAAGAAACACTCTCTGTGTCGCTGGGTCCAGGTCTATTGACCCAAATTTATGATGGTATTCAAAGACCACTTGCTACCCTAGAAGAAGTAATGGGTGTCTTCATCACAAGAGGTGTTGACGCTGATGCTTTTGACCTCGAAAAGAAGTGGACCTTTGAGGCAAAGGTCGCCAAAGGCGATGAATTAGCCAGTGGCCAAGTAATTGGGCACGTCCAAGAAACCGAAACTATTGTTCACAAAATCATGGTTCCTCCGGGTAAGAGTGGCAAAGTAAAGAGTATTAAATCGGGTGATTTCAATGTCACAGAGACCGTTTGTACACTTGACGATGGTACCGAACTACAGATGATGCAGAAGTGGCCTGTTAGGTCTCCAAGACCATTCAGACAAAAGTATGCACCAGACACTCCGTTGGTTACAGGCATGAGAATTCTCGACTTCTTGTTCCCACTTGCAAAAGGTGGGGCAGCAGGTATCCCGGGGCCA
>JAKMFF010000160.1 GCA_022425585.1 Candidatus Poseidoniaceae archaeon | reverse complement strand
ACATTGCTTCTTACTCTAACAACTATCCAACTCATTCAAACATCCTCCCTTTATTGATGAAAAGCTTCTCTCTTTGAACCTTGGAGAGTCTAGTAGTATTCAAATTCTTTAGTGCATTAAATGTTGCAGCAGCATAATTGATAGTAGTTCTGGTTTGACCCTTGGTACGAGAAAGAACGTCAGTTATTCCAGCAAGGTCTAGAACTTTTTTACCGGTTTCTCCAATAACTAGGCCTTTACCATTCGCAGCTGGCATCAAGGTTACCCTTGTAGATGCAGAACGTCCGTTAATCTTGAACGGAACTGAAGTACCAGGACCTGAAGAAGATTCCCAAGAACCATTGCCTCTTTGTACACTGATTATGTTTAGTTTAGCGGCAGTGATTGCTTTTCTAATTGCTTGGGAGACTTCTTTGGCTTTTGCCATGCCAAGTCCGACATATCCATCTTTATTACCTACACATGCCATAACGTTGAATCTTACACGTCGACCACTGTCAGTCATTCTTTGAACCATGTTTACCTTGATAATTTCATCTTCAAGATTTGGAATTAATGCGTCGACAACTTCAACTTCTCTAATTGGAAGGTTAGAAGCAAGTGCTTGTTCAAAGGTTATAATTTGACCAGCCATTACTGCATTTCCTAAACGAGTACGAGGAGTCCAAGATCTCAAATTCATGATTGGGTCATCTTGATTTCTACCTCTTCTTCGGCCATCAGTTGGCTCTTCAGATTCTTCAGGATTAAATGCCTGAATCAAACCAGGCGCCATTTGTTGTTGTTCTTCTGTCATTAATATGCCCCCTCTATCTTAGTTTTTGTCGATTCTACTGCAGCAGAAACTTTGTCGGAAATGTGTTCACCGTTAATTCGGTTTTCTTCAGGAAGTACTTCATCACTGTGCGGAATATCCATTCCTGCATCAACCATTCCCTTTAGGGCTGAAAATACTCTACCACCCGGTGTGCTTCCAGCAAGCCCGATATCCAAGACTGCATCTGTACAACCCTGTGCCATTGCAGCCTTGCCCAAAGCAAATCCAGTCAAGTAACACGCTGGAACAGATTTCTGAGAGAAATCTTGTGGCCAGTCGAATTTCTTAGCAAGGTCTGAACCGGTGACAGTAGCCAATACTAAATCGCCTCCTGCGGACCAATTTACCATCTGACAAGTCACGCGAGTGTTAGAAACTCTAACTACAGCTCTTGCTTTTTTGCCTCTAAGCAACTTTAGTCTTCTATGATAATCAGTTTGACCCGATTCTCTTCTTCTGAATACTGATCTACGTCTTGTACCTTTCATCACTCATCGCCTCCTTTGATAGTTATACCTTCAAGGGTCATCTGTGAACGCATGTGAGCGATAGATCGATATGATCCTCCCTTGGCTTTCAAGTAGTACTTCCTATATTGTGAAGCTTCGATAGTCCCATCTTCACGATAATCCTTCAAAACTCTTCTTTGCGATCTGATGGTTCTCATCCAACGGGATTTCTTTGGATTTCTAGCGTTTGCCGATCCAGCACGCTTACCTTGACCCTTTCTTCGGCCTTTGCGCTTTTGCTCTAATCGCATTCTTGCTCTAGCCCTAGATGTACCCTTGACTGGTTTAGCTCTAATCCAGCCTTCTTCGATAAATTCTCTTATGTCGTCAGTTTGCACTGCTGCAGCAACTTGATCAACGTAATCTGGATTAACCCAAACTCGGTTTACTCCACACTTCAATAATCTTGCTGCAAGTCTCTTCTGGTTAGTAATTTGCATCAAACATCCCTCCTTCTATTAAGAACACGGATTCCTAACTCATCAGCACGTGAATAAATTTGTTCACGCTTTCTACCGCCGACTGTCTTGCCGACTCTAGCTGCTTCTGTTTCAGGGTCTATGACTTCAAGGTCAACAGTGTTGTGAACCATTACTTCTCTAAATCCAGATGGATGGAGTCCTCTTGCCGCGGCTACTTTTCCATGGCCGACTCTTACTAGTGAACTTCGGTATTTGTAATTGCGTCGTTGCTTGCTGTCCATACCATGAGGTGCTCTCCATCCTGAGCGAGATAGTCTCTTGTAACGGAACCACTCGGTTCTCTTGAATGCTGGTGTTTTCTTCTTTTGTTCATCTCTAAGTGCAAGTGCAAGCTTCATGTCTTCTGACAAGACAGGCTTTTGTTTTGCAACGTGGCCTTCGTCTTCTTCTTCATCCCAATCTTCGTCATCCCAATCGTCTTCCTCAACATCTTCTGCGGAGTCATCAGTATTTTCGACAACATCATCTGCAACTTCTTCAACAACTTCAGATTCCTCTGGAGCGTCTTGAGCTTCAACTAATCTCTCAATTAGCTCTGATTTCTTACCTGAAACTTTCAAGCCCGCTTCCTTAAGTAATGCCTTTATTTCTGCAACAGTCATATCTTCGTAATTATCTGACATTTATATCACTCCTTACCTAGAAGATATATACCATCTTGGAATACTCTTCTGTCTCTGTTTTTGATAACTGCGCAACGTTCGATGTTGGCTGCAGTTTGCCCGACATTTTCTTTATCGATGCCAGTTACTACAACCTCAACTTTGTTGTTGACCTTAACATCAACACCGCTTAGGATATCTGCTCTTCGTGGAACTTTCTCACCGAAATAATTGTTGACAATGAATTCTCGTCCCTTTACTTCCAAAGTCATTGGGAAGTGAGAATAAAATGCTTTCAAATCATATTTGAAACCCTCAGTAACTCCTTTCACCATATTGTTGAGGTGAGCGTTCCATGTACCTGCCAGCGCTTTGATTTTTCTTCTAGGAAGATCTGTTCTGACAATTAATGAACCGGATTCTTGGAGTATAGTTAGACTTGGATTTGTAAATTGTCGATTCAAAGAGCCTTTTGGTCCAGTTATAGTTACGACGCCATCTTCACTGTGTTCGGCTGTTACAC
>JAKMFF010000315.1 GCA_022425585.1 Candidatus Poseidoniaceae archaeon | reverse complement strand
GCATTGGCGTCTGTACTAGCAGCAGCCACACCAATTATTGAGGCTGCGGTAACTCCTGAACCACCCCCTGAGACTAACCAAGTATCTTTGTTAACCAATGGTTGACGTTCGCCTTCCAATTGCTCATCAAAGGCGACCAGAGTCCACCTTCTGCCGTCACGGTCAATGCCAATCTCAACATCGCCACCAATTGCAAACAAATCGTTGTCAATAATTTCTGCTGCATGAGCTGCATCCAAGACGATTTCTGGGTGCAAATCTAAAGCCCTCGTTCGGAGATGAGGTTGTTCAAATGAGTAGGACTTAGTTACACCGCTTGCCGAGCATTGTATGGAATTGAATAGTTCGCCCTTGTTGCCGTGCCTACCATCCAGAGTGGTTACCGAGGCAACTATTCCCGAATCTAAAGTGGCAAGTTGACCATCGAGTTGTTTCAACAGGGCAAACCACCCATGGGCTGCGAGGGATATTTGTGACGATGGGTAAGTGTCTTCTTCCCATTCAACGCCTGCCAACTTTAGGGCTGCTAAATGAATGACACCAGATATTTTCGATTTGTTTAATTCTTCACCGACTAACGCAATGTGTTCAGTATTGGCTGGATCTGCCCTCAACACAGTCCTAGTGCCTTCAACTTGGATTGACATATCCCGAATTTCTGATTCAAATCCAACTCTAATAGCTGCTAACCCTCGTGTCTCCAAAAGAGTGCACAATTCCTCGGCAATACCCCACCCATCATCGGTAACAACTACAGTTCCCGACAGCTCTATTGGCTCATCTAAACCTAGACATTCCTCGACTTCTACTTGCCATCTTCGGCAACCTGAAGGGTTCACTGTAGATTGTGAAGAAATGCTGGCATTGGATGATTTATCTTGTTCAGGCATTTCCAACTGTTCCGGCAAATCCAGTGTATCGATTTGTTGACTTGCCGGCGGTTCTTGAATTGGGCCGCCTTGCATTTTTATGATATAAGCCGTAAAGTGATTGAGAGTTGGATGATCGCCTAAAATAAAGTCTTCATCGACTGGAAGTTGGAATATATCTCTGACCTCGGCCATTATTTCTGCTTGTTTTACTGTATCAATTACAAGCTCACCTTCAAGGTCTTGGTCCATTTCAATGAAGTCGGCTGGATAACCAGTATGTTTCACCACAACGTCAATCAATTTTGATTGGATATCCGCATTTCCAGACATTTCACTTGGAGGCGTCGAAACTACCTCTGGTTGGTCCATATCAAGCGGAATTGGAGTTTCCTCTGCCACTGCTTCAGGGACTGAAGGTGTGGCAGAAGCGGGTGCATTGCCGGTCATTTTGTGAATATAGGCAATCATGTGGTTCAATGTTGGATAATCAGATAATACGAAGTCTTCATCGACTGGTAAGGAGAATTTACTTCTAATATCTGCCATTATTTCTGCCTGCTTGACTGTATCAATTCCAAGTTCTCCTTCCAAATCTTGATCTAATTCAATAAAATCTGCGGGGTATCCGGTGTGTTCAACAACTACTTCGATTACTGTTTGAATTAAATCATCATCATTTACCAGCATAGCCTGAGGCTTTGCTTGAGCAACTTTTTCAACAACATCGCTAACTATGTCTTGTGCCATTTCAACTGCCGCCTCCACTGGTGTTACAACTGCTTGTGCAGCAGTGGAAGTTCCTCCAGACATCTTATCGATATAGCCGATCATGTGGTTTAGTGTTGGATAATCAGCAAGCACGAAATCTTCGTCAACTGGTAAGCCAAAACGACTACGAATCTCGGCCATAATTTCTGCCTGTTTTACTGTATCAATACCTAATTCGCCTTCAAGGTCTTGGTCTAGTTCAACAAAGTCAGCAGGATAGCCAGTATGTTTCACAACTACATCGATAACTGCATCAACAACATCTTCGCCACCTGAGTTTTGCTGAACTGTTGGTGCAACAACAACCTTCTCTGTTACTTGTTGCACTTCAGTGATAGTCTTCTCGGGAACTTGTTCAGCAACTACTGGCTGGTTAATTGGCAAGCCTTCAAACTCGTTGGTAACATTCCAAGCCTTACCTTGAATACCGCCGTGAAGATTATCTGAACCATCAACGTAGGAAACCAATTTACCATCAAGAACACGTAAAACTACATCATCAGATTGAGCAAGTTGTCTAATCCAAGCCATGAATTTTGAACCATCAATTCGTTCACCAGTTACATCCCATTTCCTTGCTAAAGATAATGCGATTTGCGAACCGAATCCTGCACCAAATCGTAGTCCGTACTTTAATTCTGGATATTCTCCACCTTTTGACAGATTTAGTTCACCCAGCTCTGGATCTTTTTCACGGTAATTGGCAATTGGTGGAATACGCCCGGTTAACAAACCATAGTACATGCTGGCATCTTCTATCCCAACCCCCATTGGGTGTCCAGTGAACCCTTTGGTATTGGCAATAATCAATTTATCAGCACTTGGCCCAAAGGTATCTCTAAGTGCTTTGACTTCTGATTGTGCAGACCCACCACGGGCTGGAGTATAGGTTTCATGTGAGAAAAAGACCGTTTCCGGTGCTATTTGGTGTCTATCTAGATTCCATTTAGCCTCCATAGTGCCGATAAATTGGTTGACAGTTTGTGCGACATGTTCAACATCAAGTCTTGTTCCATGATATGCTGAATTAGAAATCTTAGTTCCCAATAATTCTGCAATTGGCTGAACCCCACGCTCTTGAGCCATAGAATTACGTTCAACAACAAATGCCGCTGCGCCCATTCCAAGCACCATACCATTCCTTCTCTTGTCAAATGGTAAAGCAGACTCCTCTACCTTATCACCTGTTGAAGCGGCGCCTGAGGCAGCAAATCCACTACCCATCCATTCCCAGAGGTCTTCACCAGTAACGTCATCCGCAGAGATAATTACCACTCTATCTGCTCTACCATTTTCTAGCCAATCCTCTGCAGTACTAAACGCTGCAGTCGCTGAAGCGCAAGCTAAATTCAGCGTGGTATTTGGACCTCTAATTCCAGTATATTGAGCAAATTGAGAATGGCCCATATTAAGAATTTGGAATAGATACCTTCGATCAAAACGACCCTCGCCATCATCTCCATTATTCTTAGCATGTTTCATTGCCATCTGCAATCCCGGGAAGCAAGAGGCAAATATTATTCCCGTTCGATCTCTTTGAATTTGAGGGATTTGCCAATTGGTAATCAAACGTAGACCGCCCTTGCCGGTTTGTTCGACTGGCGTAAGCGGGATTCCAGCGTCTCGAAGTGCTAACAGACCTGCAGCAACAGAAAGTTGGGTGGTAATGTCCCAAGCCATGACTGCTTTTGGATCGATACCAAATTCAGCCGCCAAATCAAATGCTCCCTTAATTCCCGCAAGTTGTGGTATATCGCTGAACTGGGTGGCTTTTTCCATGTTTACTGAACCGTCTCTACCTTTGATTAAGCGAACTATGTTTTTATCCAATAGCCGTTGTTTGTACTCGTCACTTACCTCAGTGATGCAGGTCTCACCTCTTACTAAACGTTCAAACGTATCTTCAGAAAACACCTTTTCGCCACCTGGCAAACCTAATGAAATGCCACTGATGACGATTGGATCAGATTCCCTAGAATCATTATTATTTGCAAAATTACTAACTGTCATTTGAGATATTGGCGCAGTGGCTATTGCTTTGGAAAGGTAAGATTTGGGTGGGGCTCTAATCCACCTTGAGAAATCTTGCACTACTTCTGCCTTGGAGATATCAAACTCGCTATCTGTATCACATTCATTACTAATTTTAGCGATTAATTGAGTTATTTGCGAATTGGATAATCCAAGTACTTCCCTTAAGTTTACCATGCCATTACAGAACTTTGCTGGATATCCCGTTATTGGTGATAAACAATCTCCGAGGTAGGCATTCTTGGCATCTTCAATGGAGACTTCTATCGTCGTAACACTTACCCCAGCAGAAGACTTAGCAGCAGATTGAGTTGGGAGCGGTTTGGCCCTTGAATTAAGGTCATTATTGGATGATTGCTTTACAGCATGCTTTAATTGACTGTGTGCTTCTATTGGCCCTGCTCTAAAGGCTTCAGATAATTCCTCTGATGTACCAGACGGCCATTGAAGAGTTCTGCCAGCAAGATATAATCCGGCCATTGCGCCAAGGAAAGAAGCAATGCCTCCTTGCTTAGGGTGATTAGTCATGATTGGCAAATGTGGCTTGCCTTCTAAGATTTGAGTGGCAAACATCGTCAATGCTCTTTTTGGCCCTACTTCAATGAAAACTCTCGCACCCGAATCATACATCTTTTCGATTTGTGAAGTCCACTCTACTGAAGAAGCCATTTGAGGGGCTAATTTATCGAGAACTGCTGTTTTGGAATCAGCCCCAGACATTTCGTAAAATTCGCCATCAAAATTTGCCGTAATTGGAATTTGGGGCCAATTTATCTCCAAGGTTTCAAGGAATCTTCGCAGTGGTTCATTGGCTGGTGCGACGATACGGGAGTGGAATGCGTGGGAGGTTGCTAATTGAGTAGTTGAGAATCCTTTGGATTCAAATGATTTCATTACACCCTTTACTGCCTCGCTTTCTCCAGCAATTACGGTCATTTTAGGAGAGTTTTTGTTGGCTGCAATAACATATCCATCTGCAGAATTAAGGACTTTTTCAACCTCTTTGTATGGTGCGGTCACACTGGCCATCAATCCTTTGTCATCTATTTGCACAGAACCCATTTCTGTACCCCTAGCTGCTGAGGCCCGCAATGCGCCGTCCATATTCAATATCCCCGAAGACATCAATGCAGCATACTCGCCAAGTGAGTGCCCAGCCACCATATCTGGCGTTTGTCCATGCGCATTGAGCAATCGTTCAATGGCCAAATCTGCGGTTAACATGGCCGGTTGAGTGTATTCTGTTTGCTTAAGCTTGTGCTCTGATTCAATCAATTCCTGTTTTGAAAGATTGGTCCGCAAGACGAAGCTAGACAAAGTCTCACCGTCCAGCACCTCGACCATGGTTTCATCGGATTTATCCCATACTTTTTGTACCGAAGTGTAACGTTTGTTTAGGTCGTATGTCATGCCGACATATTGGCTACCTTGACCAGGATACATGTGGGCAATCTTGGCTTTTGATGGAAGGATTGGCTCATTGGTAATCATAACACCTTGAGACTGTAAAAAGCCCCATTTGTTACTGTCTTCCATGGCTTTTAATGCAAGACCGACCCGTTTGTCATAATCTGCCCAACTAGTAGCGATTATGGCCATACGATAGGTGTCTGATTTGTTGAAATCTGAAACTTGCATCAACTCAACAGACAATCTGCGGCCACTAGCATCCTCATCGAAAGATGGTCCATCAAATGATACATCAGCGAGTTTCGCCATCAGGTTTTCAATACTGCCCCCAGATAACAACAAAATGCCACCTTCAATTGATTTCAATTCTTCATGAGTCATTGTTGGGTTTGCATTGGCATCTAGAATGGATGAAACTGATGGTTTTGGGACATTGCCACTCCATTTTTGCTGCCAGCTATTGGCAATCGGAGTGTGGTATTCTGGCTCATAGCCTTCTAACGCTATGTGAAAATTTGTCCCCCCAAAACCGAATGCAGAGATACCAGCTCGACGCGGATGTTCCAATGGCCTGGGCCAATCTCTGGCTTGAGTTGGGACAAAAAATGGAATTTCATTCCATTGTACTGTTGGATTTGGTGTCTCGAATCCAGCAGACGGAGGTATAGTTGCGTGATGTAGCGCCATTACTGCTTTGATGACGCCTGCTATTCCGGCTGCCGCTTTAAGATGGCCAATTTGTGATTTGATTGAGCCAACTGCAACATGGTCGCCACCTGTCAAACCAGTCCACAAAGTAGACAATGAAGACAATTCTGTTGCATCACCGACTTTTGTCGAAGTACCATGTGCCTCGACTAATTCAACTGATGAAGCATCGTATCCTGCTTGATTGTAAGCCCTAGAAATCGCTTGGATTTGCCCCCTTTGACTTGGTGCAGTAATACCCTTGCCCCTTCCGTCTGAAGAGCTACCGACTCCGCGAATTACCGCGTGGATTTCGTCATCGTCATCAATTGCGTCTGATAATCTTTTGAGAATTAAAACGCCTGCTCCTTCTCCCATTACAAAACCATTGGCTCTAGCATCAAACGGTGTTGAGTGGCTTGGTGACAATGCGCCAATAGCGCTGAATTTAGCGTAGGTTGCAGGATCCATAGTGCGGTCTGCAGCACCCGCCAGCATCAAATCCACCTGCCTACTTTGCAATAGTCGGCAGGCGTCAAGAATTGCCGCCATAGAGGATGCGCATGCAGCATCTGTGGTGTAGTTTGGTCCTTGCAAATCGAGTAAATTAGCAACCCTACCAGATACTACATTGGCCAGTTCACCAGGCATTGTGTCCTCGTCAATTCTTGGTGAATGTTCGACTATCTCTTCACGAAATACTTCAGCTTGGTCTTGTGGCAGCCCGTGTTTGATGGCGACGTTCTTGGTATGATTAGACCATACTCGAATGTTTGAGAGGTTACGATTCTCCCCTCCTAAAGCATTGGCAAAAACCACGCCGCACTTTGACCGGTCAAATTGTTTTGCATCACCATTGTAA
>JAKMFF010000278.1 GCA_022425585.1 Candidatus Poseidoniaceae archaeon | reverse complement strand
ACAATGATTATTGTTTATCAAATTAGTGTCCAATATTATCTTCTTCGCCTGTTAATTGGAATACATAGTGCCATTCGGTATGGTAAGTTCATAAGCCGTCGAAAATCCATGGTAAAGCAGAGAGGGGTGCATCTCATGTTGAACGTCACAGCCCGGTTAGACCTGATGAGCAAGATTTTGGATACGTTAAAAGCAGTAGTTGAGGACGCTAAATTCGATTTTAAAGAAAACAGCCTCCACATACGTGTTGTTGACCATTCACATGTTGCAATGATACAGATGGACATAGATTCAGCAGCATTTGATACATGGGAACTCGATGAATCATCGGTAGCGTTTGAGCTTGATGTCATTAGGGATATTGTTGGCATAGGTAATCCAGACGAGATGTTGAATCTGAAAACAGATTCAGGCTCAGGGATGCTACATGCTAAATTAGGCAACGTAGAAGGCGAGATACGCACTATTGATCCTTCTACAATCACTGTCCCTTCACTCCCACCATTAAAGCCACAATGCAAGGTTCATTTGAGTGGCAAGGACTTCATTAGAATTCTTCGAGCAGCAAGACTTGGTGGCGATATGATGACTTTAGCCATAAAAGACAATGAGTTTAGAGTGACTGCAAGCGATCCTAACAAGAACATTCAGGTATTTTTTGATAAGGATGACCTTCAATTATTGGAATTTGACCAACCAGCTCACAGCCAATACTCTCTTGGTTACTTGATTCCTCTTAACAAAGTAGTTGGAGATGTTGATACTCTGGAACTTGGTTTTGGGGAAAACTATCCTCTATCAATAAACTTCACATTCTACAACGGTGCAGTTGAAGTGCAATATTTCCTTGCTCCAAGAGTCGAAGGCGATATTTGATTAGTATTCTCGCCAGCCGTGTCCACAGGTTTTGCAAGTAAGCATTCGTGTTTCAGGTTCATCACTAGACCTTGTTTGCTCGAGGTAGGCATACACTTCAGTAGAATCACAAGACTTCCCATCGATTCGCTTGGAACACATATAGGTGTCCTTGGTTAGGATACCTTGCATCTTATCTGAATCTTTAATGACGTCATATTCACGCTTTTTTGATTTGGTTTCAGATTTGACACTTGATAAGTCAACATCCTCTCCATCAGTGCCTTTTATGATTAACTTTGCTGGGCCTACATAGCCGCATTTATAGTTCGTACAACTGATGTCTCCGCTAGGACTAGGGAATGACAGCGTTCCACATTTCGGGCAAAACATAGGCTGCCCTAAAGAACGCATTACATTAATGTATGCAAACTACTCTAATCTTA
Organism: Candidatus Poseidoniaceae archaeon; assembly: GCA_022425585.1. The sequence continues at coordinate 2,205 of JAKMFF010000278.1, read as the reverse complement.
ACTATTATTTGTTAATGTAGGTGAAATCACGATTAGTCTACTTTCATCAAAATTTTAGGCAAGCGTGAAAACCCCCAGCATTATCCCATTAACCATGTGGCTTTGGTATGACTGGCAGGCAGCGGCTGTGGCAGACGATGAGGGAATCATTCACGACCAAGCAGTTTGGGACGGTTTTTTTGACCAAAGAGCGTTAATCGAGCGATTGGACTGTATTGCCAACAACGCTCTTACGCCAGAAGCAAAAATCCTACACGAGCGATTTCCCGATGCAAAACCATTGATTCATGGTGACGGGAAATTGCCAGATGCAGATTGGCCACTACCCTCAGATGAAGCCCTAGAGGCCGTTGACAAGGCAGCAGCAGAGATGACTCGTCAAGGCGTAGCAAAAGCTGCGGGTGACCCGGATAGAAGACTAGAGCATTTACTTAGAGCCAGTGATGAAATGCGTTCTACATACCTTACTATGGAAGCGAGACTGGTCGAATGGGTTGGTTTGTTTTTACCCGAGGTACGATTTGGTAAAGACCGCACAAGTTTGCCAAAGCGAGTTGGGGAGTCAGATTCTTTAGAGATGCTTGCTAAACATCTTGACGTAACAATGCCTGATGAAGGACCGTCTAAAACTGAATGGAAGTCACTGCGTGAATGGGGTGAATCAACTGGCACTTTCAAAGGGAAACTGGGCCGTCTAGAAAATGCGATTAGAGAATTATCCGAACAGCATCTACCATCTTTGTCGATAATGCTCGGCCCGCTACTAGCGGCTAGATTATGTGTTGAGGCGCATGGAAGAATGCGTCTAGCCCGTCTGCCTGCAGGTACTGTTCAGGTATTGGGTGCAGAAAAAGCCTTTTTCCATCATCTAAAAACTGGTGCAGACCCACCTAAACATGGCCATATCTTCATGCATCCATGGATTTCTCGTTCACCTCGCTGGGTAAGAGGTAAAATCGCTCGTACTATGGCAGCAAAAGCCAGTATCGCCGCTAAGATTGATGCCTTTGAAGGTACACCCTGGACTCAAGAAGATGTTGACTTAATGGATAACAGGGTTGAGGAAATCAAGGCAGCACATCCAAAACCACCCCGAAGAAATAGGTAGGTGTTAGTTTGGCCAATAAGCAACGACGCTACGATATGCTCTCATGGGCTATTCGCCTAGAAGGCAGAGCACTATGGACTGAAAATGCTGATCCTGGGACTGCCACATACGGAGAATCACTACGACGTTTTGGCGGCATTGAATTTAGAAGATGGGATCCCAGTAGGTCTAAATTAGGCGCTGGAATCATGCGCACCCGCAGAGATAAATCACTACTTTTGCCAAAAGAAGGCTCAACAGTGCTGTACTTAGGTGCTGGTCATGGAACCTCAATTAGCCATTTGCACGACCATTTGTGTGGAGAAGATAACGACCTTGGTGGCAGAATAATTGCGGTTGATTTAGCACCGAGATGTTTGCGAGATTTACTGCATTTGGCTAAAACAAGACCAGGTTTAGTACCTGTTCTGGGTGATGCTAGAAAGCATTCTGCTTGGGGAGTATTGTTGCCAAGGAAGGTAGACTGGCTGTTTCAAGATGTTGCACAGTCCGGTCAAGTGGAAATTTTTATTGATGCCTGTCGCCGCTTTCTCAGCCTTGATGGAATTGGTTTGTTATCCTTGAAAGCGGCAAGTGAAAGATGGACTGGCGAGGGTGAGGATGCCTTATTCGCTAAAGTAGCGATGCAGTTATCAAAGTCAGGCTTTGCAGTAGAAGAGTGCATAGAATTGACCGGATATGAAGACAACCATGTTCTTTTTGTGACTCGTCGTGTTGAGTAGGTCATGCCCGAACTGCCAGAGGTCGAAACCGTCCGTACGGGCCTAGAAAAAGCATGGCTTGGCAGAACGATTACCAAAGTAATTCTGCGTCGTCCAAATCTTCGTTATCCGTTTCCCGAAGACTTTGAAAATCGGCTAGTTGGCCAAAAAATAACAGCAATAAGGCGTCGTGCTAAGTATTTGTTAATTGATACCGATGGGGACCTAGTCTTCCTTTCTCACCTAGGAATGTCGGGGAAATACACTATCTTTGATGCGCAAATAGTAAGTCAATATGATCTCAACATTCCCGATAGTTAGTCAGCATTTGGTGCGATGTCTGGTTTTGATGGTCGTCACGATCATATGGAGATACGCTTTGATGATGGCTCTGTT
>JAKMFF010000273.1 GCA_022425585.1 Candidatus Poseidoniaceae archaeon | reverse complement strand
CCTATTTCTGGCCCACCAATAACTACTCATTATAACACAAACTATACACCTCAAACGACAATGAGTGAGACCTCACCTCCTTTACCCGAAACCGGATTACCCCAAGGTTGGACTATGGAACAATGGGAATATTATGGGCAACAATATTTAGAAATGACCAATAGGCAATGATGTGGCTGAGTATCCTGCGCTTTGGTACGCCCTTTGGTTAATCATTGCAGTATTTGGAGTAACTACTTGGTACCTGAGAAATTTTACCACTAAAGTTGAAATTACTAAATTGTCAGCATATATCGGTGTAACAGCTATGAGTACAATGTTAATTTGGACTTTGATAGATTTTTGATGTGATATTATGGCAATACATGGCTTAGATAAACATGAATATGCGGGTTTGTATCCATGTAGACTACCAGTATGGTGGGGATATTACGGAAATGTTGGGATTCATCCAAGTATTGATGGAATAAGTGGTAAATCTGTTGTTTTGCGCATTGAAAAGCGATTTAACAGAATTGAGCGGATAATGGCCAAGTTGTTTAGGGCACCTAGGGAGGTCAGAAGACCACTAGACGTCAAAAACAGTATGTTATGGCAATTGTGTGATGGTACTAGGACTTTTGAACAGATATGTACTGTTTTGGACTCATTGTTTCACGAAGATATCTCACCAGTAATCGATAGAACAGCTGCTGGGATAAATCTCTTGAAAAGTAAAAATCTCATGACTGTATTGAGCCAAAGTTTTACTGGAAAATGGGCGATAGAATCTGGCATAGTACCAAATAATCAAACATTGAAGCCGCTAGATGATGAATTGGGAATAACAACTGGTGAAGAATAAATCAATCAGGTTCCCAAACTAATCTAAGACCAATCCCATCGCTAACTTTGGTGCCCACCGAATAACCTCTCGAAGAACTCCTTGTTGAATCACTTTCCGTAAACCAACTACCACCGCGATGACAAAAAATATCTGTATCATCAAAATAAGGAAATTGAGTAGACCTTACGGAAAAGTCACGCCGATAATTATCAGCACACCATTCAGCAACCAAACCATACATATCATACAAATCCCAATTATTGGATTTTTTTAATCCAACTTCTCTAGTGGATGCACCTGAGTTTCCAGCATGCCAACCGTAATCATCAAGATCACCGTCAAAATTTCCAAAACTCCATTTGGTATCTGTCTTGGATTTGGCACAGTATTCCCATTCTGCCTCCGTTGGAAGACGCCATGTGCCAAGCAGTGAAAGACGTTCAACACCAATGTGAATCTCATTTAACCGGTCAATAAAATCCAAACAATCTACCCTCGAAACCTGTTCAACTGGTCTTAATCCTGAACTCCAACCTTCCTGAAACTTTGCAGGATTTGTCCCCATTACAGAAGCCCAATGTATCTGTGTCACTGGTCGTTGACCAATGAAAAACGGATTGGAAATTTCCACATTATGCACTGGTAATTCCCTTGCTAAACCATCGCCGACAGAATCACCCATCTGGAAATGACCCGGTTCCATTAGGACATATGTCGCCCCGAATTCATCATCAAAACGCGGAGTTATCAAGCAATCACCTTCAAGATAATTTTTTTGAGTTTTCAAGAGTAGATATAACAACACTATGTAGTCGTTCTACTATTTTTGGGTCGACTAATTTACCGTCATCATCAAATGCTTCTTTTACATTGCCAATTGCAAGCTGCTCAGGGACAGGCCAACCATGTATCCATCTAAGCATTATTCTCATGTGATTTAGCGTGTTAGAGTTGGTCACACCGCCAAGTGTGGACATAAGTCCAAAGACCTTGCCTTTAACGTGTTTTGTGTAAAGCCAATCGAAAGTATTTTTCATTGCTCCTGACATAGTACCGTGATATTCTGGAGACGCAACTAGAAAGGCGTCCATTTCTGTGGCTAATTCTTGAAATTCTTTGACATTTTGATTATCCCAACATCCTTCTTCGCCAACCAGTGGTAAAGGTTTTACATCTAAATCCCAAAAGTAGATTTCAGCACCATTTTCTTCAGCAATGTCTAGGGCTAAATTGACCAACATACCACACTTTGACGTAGGTCTATATTCTCCGCTAAGTCCAAGTACCTTAATCGCTTTATTTGCCATGTTCCTTCGATGTGAACAGGGTTATTGAATGTAAGTGTTAGAGAGTACAAGAATAAGTAACCCTTATGCTTTAGTGCTTAGCCCTATGGTTTGAGGCTTATGGACCAAGACACCCTATCACTGGAAGAAAATACTGATAACAGTGTCGATAATCAAGTCGAAGCATTGTTGATTATGGGTGAGGAAGCGTCACGTAGCGGAGATTCTAAAGCAGCCCTCTCTGCATTCAATAAAGCTATTTCACTAGATCCTTCAGCAGACATGGCATGGTTCAATAGAGGTGTATTACTTGAGGCTCAGCAAGATGCTAGAGGCGCTAGACAAGCATTCCAAATATGTTTAGATGTTAATGCAAATCACGCACCAGCGACCGCAAATCTGTGCATTTTATTAGAACGGATTGGCGACCAATCAGGCGCCTACATGATGGCGGAAAAAGCACTGCAATTTTATCCAGGGCATCCATCAATTTTAGAGGTTAAAAATAGATGCCAGGGTAGTGTGCAGACAAAGCCTATCGATAGTATGAAATCAGTAGAAATTATCGAACAATATCAACAAGATGATGTTGATACTGTCATCTCAGAATCTGGATTAACTGATGTGAATGCACTGCTAGAAGAAGCAGTACATCACGACGCGGATCAAAACCAAGAACTCGATATTCATGAATTGAGATCCGCAGCAGAAGTAGTTGTTGCAACAGACGAAATCCAAGAAAGAATTGAGGCTTCCCAACCAGTTATAGAATCTATTCCCGACCTACCAGTTGTACCAGTCGAAATAGAAATTGAAGAAGATTTAAATTTGGATAAATTGGTAGAAGATGCAACCGAATCAATAAAATCTGGCGATGCTAAAAGGGCGCTTGAGATACTAAAACCACATCTAAAGACTGAGGCAGCAAAGCATGCACCATCATGGTTGATTGCAGGAGGGGCTATGGCTAGGTTAGATTTAGAAGATCACGCAATTTCTGCAATCGAACATGCACAAAAATTAGATCCATCAAATCCTAAAGGATGGTATAATTTAGGTTCCCTGAAACAAAGAAAGGGTATGCTACAAGAAGCGGCAGTTTGCTATGCTAATGCGATTAGGGAAGACCCCAGTTACATCAAGGCGGCAATTAAATGGGCGCCACTTGCGATGGAGTTGAAAGACCCACAAGCATATTTATCGGCAGCTACAGTAATTGTCGCAGCAGAACCGGATAATCCAATTAGACAAGAG
>JAKMFF010000267.1 GCA_022425585.1 Candidatus Poseidoniaceae archaeon | reverse complement strand
AGTCGAAGCTGAGAAGAAATTCTGGATGACTAGTGAATGAAATAATGAAATTATGGTGTAATGATGTTTTCTACTGGATGGGCAAGGTTTGCCCATAAATTCACCAACTATTACAGAAATTCACCGCTTTGGGCTCCACCTAGGATAAAGTACCGTGAATGGATGTTTATTCCTTTTGGCAACTCCCCACCGATTAGACACAAGGGATTTTCTGATACGGAATCAGTTAGAAATTTTATTACCCAAAGGCCAATGCATTCATGCTTTTATTCAACTGCTTATTGGGAAAAACCGTACATGATGAAAATGGTCGAAAAGGAATGGATTGGTGCTGACTTAATCTTCGATCTTGATGGTGACCATTTACCAGGGGTTACTGATAGGGATTTTCCTGCAATGTTAGAAGTCATTCAAGAACAAGCATGGACATTATGGAATGACTACTTGGAGCCTGAATTTGGATTTGAAGAAAAATATTTACAAGTCACATTTTCGGGCCATAGAGGATTTCACCTTCATTATCGAGACCCTTCATTATTTCATTTAGATTCTGAAGCACGAAGGGAAATAGTTTCCCATATAAGAGGTGAGGATGTTGATGTAAAAGGCAGTCTTGCCAGATTCCATTTGGGTGATAGAACAGGTTGGGCCAATCGGATTAACAGAGGAATGGAATCAGTTGTAGAAAAACTTCAAGACATTGCCAACAAAGAAAAGGGCTACACAGCAATACTTGATGAATTACATGATGGCTTAAAATCTCAAGCAAGACGAGAAAACAGGTCAAGTTCAAAAGGCAAAACCTCAATTCAAAAATTGGGGGAGCTTTTGACCAATCAGCAGCGAGCAGATAACCTACTTGCAGGTAATTTTGGGGTGCTCAATAAACATGACTCTTTGTTCCTTGACCTTCTAAAAACCGATACATCCGTAGTATTGTCCAACGCAGGTGAAGCAGATGAAGTGGTTACTATAGATGTCAGAAGGCAGATAAGGTGGCCCACTTCTCTACATGGCAAATCTGGAATGAGAGTTACTGAGTTCCCATTGAATAGACTAGACCCCGATAAATCGAATAGTTTTGACCCACTGTATGAAGCAGTGGCCCTAGGAACAGACAAAAATCTACAGGTCGAAATTATCCAAGAAGATTGCCGTTTCAAATTCTTTGATGAAGAGTGGTCACCAAATTTAGGTGATGTGCTAGATATTAGTGATGCAGCAGCCACATTTTTAGTTCTCAAAGGATGGGGAAGAATAGCATCTCCTTAAGTGTTGTAAATTATCCCAATATTGAGGTTTTTTTAGGTAAGGTTCAATACTATACTGCTCTCCCTTGGGGGTAGGTGAGGTCATGGGGTTCAGGAAGAACAAGAAAAAATCCGCTCCGGAGCAACCTAACCTAACCTTGCCTCCGGCACCACTACCACCAATGCCTGGGATGCCGTTACCTCTCCCTGATGCAGCATCTATGCCTCCTCTTCCAACACCGGCTTTGCCAACAGTACCTGAACCAGTGCAAGCAGTTGAAAATGCTCAAGAAACCCAAGACAAAGAAGACGATTATAATGAACTGTGGGCAAAAAAGTCCAACAAACCATTACCGCAAATTTATGGTCACATAGACCGAATTTCATCTGGTGAAGCCGGCTCATTGTTGGATAGGTATGCAGATCGCTTCGGCCATGCATTAGACCGCGATATTATTGTGTTGAGAAAACAACAACACGACGATAAAATCGCACAAGTCAGAGATGCACCAGTTGTTGAACTGCTTGAAGATGATGTGGACGAACTGTCACTGGAAGACCAATTAAGCCAGATCGAAGATGAGATTCGAACATTGAAACCAGGATATCAGCAAGCAAAAGCAGATGGAGATGCCGATCTTTTGGCAGAATTAAAACCACAATTAGAATTACTACTTAAGGAAAGAAAGCAACTTCAATCCGCTATATCTGAGGCTACTTTAGAAGAATCAACCACAACACCATCGGCTGATTCAACACCAGTAATCGCTCAAGAATCTACCGAAGAAGACTTATTTGTTACATTTGTAGCAATCGTTGATGAATTGCTAGGTTCTAATCTACCGGCAAATGTTGTTGAGACTTTTGTCGAATCTGATGACTTCTCAGTATACCAAACAGTCGGAAGTGACCCGCATGCAGCAGACGATGATTTAAGGTCACTATTTTTCAATATTGTAGATGGACAACTTGGTAATATGGACTCAGAATCCATTGAAACCTTTGTTGGTTCTGCTGATTTTAAAATTTACAGCGCTATCGGAGAAATGTATCAGTGAGGATGATAATATGGGACTATTAGATAAAGCAGGCGGACCAAGCGAATCCAAACCAAAAGCCAAAGCAGTTGCAAAAGCAAAGCCAGTGGCGAAGGCAGTTGCCAAGGCCAAACCTGTGGCCAAAGCAGTACAGAAAGCGCCAGAACCAGTCGCAGTAGCAGAACCAAAAGCCAAGAAGGCAAAGAGAGCCAAGAAAGAAAGAAAACCCAGGGCTGCTAGGGCATCAGGTCTGCCAGATGGGTTTGAAATGGCAAACAAATTAGATCGAACTATGAGTTGGTTTGTCAATTTCGCTTGGAATTTTGGCGTACTTTTCGCCGCTCTATTTATGATGGCTAGCGACACTGGGTTGGTTACTACGATTTTGATTGTAGTAGCGTTAGTAATGATGATTCTTAATGTGATACTTCTACCGTTTAAGACTGGTCGGAATCTTGGACAATTCGTTTCAAGAATTAAATATGTAAATTCTGAAGGTGAAAAATCAACTCCTATACAAGGAGCATTATCGAATTCAGTTGGAATTTTAGCCTTATTTGGTTTCCTGTTTATCTTTGTCTCAACTAGTAATCTTGGCGACAAAGATGCCGGAGTAGCTCCAATAATTTTCACTGTCATCGGGGCAATATTCGTGATATTATACATTGTCAATTGGCAATTTGCTAAAGCTAGTGACCATAATC
>JAKMFF010000154.1 GCA_022425585.1 Candidatus Poseidoniaceae archaeon | reverse complement strand
CTCTTTACCAATTAAATTAAAATCAACCAACCATCCATTTGCCCTAACATAATCATATGGATTATTAATTCCAACAGTTGAGAAATCAAAGATGCTTGTTACATCAATCCAATTCATAGATGGGGTGAAGGTATCTGTAACATTCGACACGGTAATTGAAACTGGGCTGATTGAAGGAGAATAAGTCAAAGAATTAACAGTTAATTTGATTGAACCTGTACTAGACATCCTTACTGGTAGTGTTATTTCTCTAACGCCATTGGTTGCAATGCTATTCATCAATGCATTATTTATGCCGATTATTAATGGATCAGTACCAGAGAAATCAAGGTTTAGTTCCCCGTCATATGTTGCCAAAAAGCCGCCGACATGAATATTTGTCGCCGTGGAAGAAGAACCTAATTTAACAGTCAATTCTGCTAATTTAAACCCATTAAGATCTAGGTCGGCTGGTGACTGTGACAATATATTATTGATGTTAGCAAGTTCTGATGGATTAATGCGGATTGTCGTTAACGAAGAAAAATCATTCAGTGAACTCGTAAGTATATCTTGAGAACCCATGGAAATTGTCAGAAATGGGTTGACGAAGGTTACATTGGGGCTAGCAACTGCAAATTCAAAATTATCAACACCTGAAATAGGTAGATAAATTGAAAATTCTGCCGGCGAAGATGCTGTTGATTGCTCGACAGACCAGAATGAACCATCAGCAAGGCGATCTTGTAATCCTAACTTACCAATTCCTGTTTTGTCCATGGTCCAATCTGCAATATTATCAAGACCAATATCTAGTTCTAATCCTTCAGCAACACTAGTTCTTATCATCTCAACTGATAATTTTTCCAAGACCCAATTATTACCATTTCCTACCACCTTGAGCATTACATCAAAATTAGGTTTATCAAACGAGAGAAGAGTGTTATTGGGCAGTTGATTCCAACTGGAACCTGAATTAAGAGAATATTGTAACTGTGCTGAACCTGTGAGATATGATTGTGATTTTATTCCAACAAAACCGCCGCGCATGTAATATTCTGTTGTTTCTAGAGAACCAGAGCCACTAATCTGACCTGAACTCCAGCTGGCACCACTCAACGACCAACCCTTACCAGCGGGGTTTGTATCAAAATCATCTTCGATAAGCCCGTCAAAATGTATACCGTGAACCACTGGCAGAGAACCAGTTGTGGTTTCCATATCAATCTGCATTTTGACTAGAGGATAAGTTTCCCAGTCAATTATTCCAAAATCCATTTCTGTTACTGTTAGTCCACTAAAACCTGGTAAAATTTGGTTATTAGAGGCATCTAAAAGATTCCATTCAAATATTGAATCTACTGGAACAAATGCATCCATGTACATGAAACCATATGACCTCGGCTCACCTTGACCGGTTAGCGAAGGCCCAAAAGCAGGAGATACCCAAGTGCCAACACCGTTTCCAGCGCCACCAGTTGGAGTGATGACAATATCATCAATCCAGGCAGTATCTGAACCTGAATTTACACTCCCATCTTTGGCGTATTTCCAAGTCAAAGTTTGAACATTTGCTCCCATAGTAAAGGTGTGTGTCCCGCTGGTGACACCTGCCCAACGTTGGTCAAAACCACTAGATCTCGTGCATGTGGGGTTATCAATACAAAATACCAAGTAATCAAAACCACTTTCTGAGGAGACTTGATACAAAAATTCGCCAGAACCGGCCGGGATAGTCGAGACATCCAGCGTCAACGTTGTTTCTTGATTACTCGTTATTGTGCCGGCTTTGGCGGTTTGAGAACCTGAAAGGACATTGGTGGTTTGTATTAACCAGTTAGATACACCACCCAGACTCCATTCTGGTCCAAATGATCCGCTTTCAAAATCCCATGCCCATTCTTGGGGTAATAGCGATAATGAACTTGTATTAACATTGACACCATTAAATGACGTAGAACTAGAGAAGTCACTAGCATCTGTGAATGAATAAGCCGTTGATGTGGACAGACTGGATGGCTCCATGTCAACACTCATTGTTTGGACTACTTGCCCGTCGGGAACGGCCACAGAAACTTTCTCAACAGCACCGTCAGGATAGGAGCCAATGGAAACCGTTGTTGATTGACCCAGTGGTGTAGCCTGATTAACTATAATTTCATCAATTATTTGCCTGTCATGATTATCAAAATAACTAATTTGGGTTGATATTGCAAATATCAGGAGCATTGTGATAGCCAAAACTTTGCCACCCGCAGCGCTCCCCATGAGATTGGTACGAAATATCACAGGTCAAAACCTTTCTCCATAAAATGATGAAAATAGCCTAACGCAATACTCAATAGCCTGCTAATTAGTCAACAACCATGGACAAGGTTGAACAACTCAAACAGCAAGCCGGAATCGCAGCATGTAAATATGTTGAATCTGGTATGAAGGTTGGCTTAGGGACTGGTTCAACAGTAAAATATACTGTCATTGAATTAGGCAGAATGATTTCAGAAGAAGGCATAGAAATAGTTGGAGTCCCAACATCGCTAGCAACTCAAAAACTGGCTATTGAAGTAGGAATACCTCTTGTTGAACTATCAGACTGCACACATTTAGACATTGTAATTGACGGCGCAGATGAGTTTGATCCACAGTTTAATTTGATTAAAGGCGGAGGTGCTGCTTTACTAAGAGAAAAGATAGTCGCGCAAGAATCAAAAGCAATGGTTGTTGTCGCAGACCACAGAAAACAAGTAAACGTCTTAGGAGCATTTCCCCTACCAATAGAGATTACACCATTTTCATTTGAAGCAACTATTAGACAACTTGCTAGATTGTTGGATTGTCGAGTTAATTGCCGAATGTCAGGCGATAATCCGGTAATTACCGATAATGGCAATTACATTGCTGATGCTCATTGCGGGCCAAATTTGAGCAATCCTTGTGAGACCGAAATGGATGTGCTAAAGATTGCCGGAGTAGTACAAGTTGGATTGTTCAATGAAATGTGTGATGCTGTAATTCTAGCAAATAACAATGGCGTAGAGTTACTGGTTAACCAAAACGGACGATTGGTTGAATAGACCAATGTTCAATGAAAAATTAAATACGACCTGCGGCAGGGCGGAGTGGGCCTGTAGCTTAGTCAGGTAGAGCGACGGACTCTTAATCCGTCGGTCGCGGGTTCGAACCCCGTCAGGCCCGCTAATCAAATACTGCAATTACTGTTGAAGAATTGATTTTACCAAAATTATGTGAATCACTACTTGCGGTGGGATCTGGATTATCACCTTCAACGAATAACAGTTGATTTTCAACTGACTTGATGCGTTTTATCAAAATACTTGTTGAGTCAAATGGACTGGGAAATACAATAATTTGCTTAGGCAATAATGCTTCTCCAGTATAGGTTCGACAACTAATGACATCGCCGCTTTTCAGGGTCGGCCACATACTATCACCTCGAACGGTGACAGATAATTGCTCCATAAAATCAACTTGCGCGAATCCAAGGGACATCGCGTCCCTTTACTTTCCAAAACATATGGTGAATTTGTTCGACTGCGTCCATAAGTTCTTGAGCATGTTCTGAGGAAACCTCAACTTTACATGCACTGCACAGTTTTGCAGCTTGCCAAAAGATAGTATGAATATCTGGGTTTTCTTCCAAGTGTTGTGGTTTGAAAAAGTCAGTCCAAAGTACCAGTAATTCTTCTTTGCACTTGTGTGCTTCCTCTTCTTTAATTGCTGCATAACGACTCATGGTGTTGATATATGCTGCCGTACCACAATCCGTGGAATGGTTTGCTGCTAAAGTTAGCATCTTTTTGGTCATTGATTGTACTGCTTCTGCTGCTACTCTTGCACTGGCTGGGTCATATACCCCACATGGTCCATCACAGTGAGCGTTTGCTTCTATTGCTGTCATGAGCCGAACCAACAGTCATCGATTTATCAATATGTGGTTTTATTTTGCCACTATTGTTGTCCCATTTTCCCCTTTGAGGGACTTCAAAGCATCACCTGGTTGACATAATATCGCAGTTAAATTAGGATTATGCAAACAAGCTTCCATTAAACTTCCAATTTTAGGGCCCATTGACCCTTTGGGAAACTCTCCTTGAGACATATAATCCTCACATTGGTCAAGGGTAAGAAGACGGTGTGATTTTTCTTCAGTTGTACCAAAACCTGTTTTGACAGAATCAACTGCTGTGGAAATTATCAATGCATCAGCGTTTAATTTTATCGCTATCAGTGACGATAGTCGATCTTTATCAATCACTGCGGGAACACCAATATAGTGGTTTTCTCGCTTCACTACTGGAATCCCTCCACCACCACCACAGATAACTACGGCTCGCAGTTCAACTAATTTTTTAATTACTTCAATGTCTAATACATTCATGGGTAAAGGACTCGCAACAACCCTTCTTGGCCCGTTAGCTGTTTCAGCGATATCCCAGTCAGCACTCATTACAACACTATCAGACAAGACAGGACCTACTGGTTTTGTTGGCAATTGAAATCCAGCATCATTGACGTCAACTTCAACCCTAGTGATGATACAAACCGTTCTTTCAGGTCGTCGTCTCTTCATCAAAATAGAATCAAGATTTAACGCTAAAGAGTGACCAATCATCCCTTGGGTTGCTGAAACCCAATCATCCATAGTGTGTGAGAACTTTTCGTCTAATTGCATCAAGTGACCCACTTGTGGTCCATTTCCATGGGTAAGAATAACACTCCAACCGGATTCTAGTAAGTCAACAACATCACTCATAACTTTCGCTAGAGTTTCCTCGGCTTCACCCGATTTTGTTGAAGATGGATTTTGTAATGCATTACCACCTATTGCATAGACTACTACCTTCTGCATGAGATGTGCTTACTAATGACTAGTTTGATGTTTTCTGTCAATTAAACAATCAAACAGTGATTTTGAATCTATGTTGGTAAGTTGAAGGGTGAATTTCAATTACCGGACATTATACGGAGTACTGGTGAGGATATGAAGACAATTTGGATTTCGGATGTACTTAATGGTAAATTTGATGGTCAAAATATTGAATTAAAAGGTTGGGTAAAGCGTTCCCGGGGCTCTAATAAAATCCGCTTTTTAGTACTTAGAGACTCTACTGGTTCTATCCAGTGCGTTGGCAAAAAGGATACTTTGGGAGAAGATGCTTTTGAGCAACTAAAATCTGCATTAATCGAATCATCAATCATAATCAACGGAGTAGTAAATCCTGATGAAAGGGCTGATGGCGGATATGAATTAGTAATTCAATCAGTAGAAATTATTGGTCCAGTTAACCCAAAGACTCCATTCCCAATTACCGAATCGGCAATGGCTGCTGCGGATGGCGGCGAAACAGAGTTTCTCTTAGATAACCGCCATTTGTATCTTCGAACATCAAGGATGACCACTATGCTGAAAATTAGAAGTTCGGTCTTTGGTGCAATTCACTCATACTTTAGAAACCAAGACTTCATTGAATATCAAGCCCCTAATTTTGTTGCAGGAGCTGTTGAGGGTGGATCAACACTGTTTGAAGTACCATACTTCCCAACCGAAAAGAATCCTGAAAGGAAAGCCTATCTTACCCAGTCATGGCAATTATATGCTGAAGCAGCCATGCCTGCCCTTGAGAGACTCTACACTATTGCTCCGTCATTTAGAGCTGAAAAATCTCGTACTAGGAGACACTTGACTGAGTTTTGGCACGCTGAAATGGAAGTTGCATGGGCTAATAATCAAGAAATAATGAATTATGGTGAGGGTGTGGTTAGAAAAATTGCCACAACACTATTGGAAGAAAGGAGTGCAGAATTAGCATCACTAGACCGAGACCTAGATACTATTGCCCGTTACGCTGACTCAAAGTTCCCAAGAATAAGATATGATGAGGCTGTAGAAACTCTTCAGGGCATGGGTGTTGAAATTGAATGGGGGCAAGATCTTGATTATTCTAAGGAGAAGGTTTTGACCCAGGATTTTGATGTACCGCATTTCCTAACTCATTATCCTAAAATCGCTAAGCCATTTTATCACCGAGTTGACCCAGATGATGAGAATTATGTTTTGTGTCACGACCTACTGGCGCCTGAAGGATATGGTGAAATTATCGGTGGCGGTGAAAGAACTTGGTCAGAAGAAGAGATTCTTGCACGCATTGATGAAG
>JAKMFF010000012.1 GCA_022425585.1 Candidatus Poseidoniaceae archaeon | reverse complement strand
TTGAAGAGCCGGTGTCGATTATTGTCGCATCAAAGACCTCCCAACCATTTTCTATGTTAGTGATAGATACTTGGTCCTCATTTTCTCCAAATGGGTTTCCAGTATGTCGCCAAATAGAATATGTTTCAAAATCCAATTGTGGGTCATTAAGCCACTCGATTGTCAATAATTTTATTTCTCCGTCGACTTGTAAATCATTGATTCTGGCTGGATTTGGCGTCTGAGTGTATTCATACACCGGGCCGGCCCAATTTTGGATTAGAGATGTGTAGTGATAAGGCCCGGCATTATGTTGGTAAAGAGCCTCACTGGTAACGAAATAAAATGATGTTCTATCTTGTTCACTGGGTAAATCAACCATAAATTGTTGGATTCCATCGGTAACCGTGCCCTGATATTCAACTGTTACATTTTCCACAAATTGGCTACCTGCAACTAGATAATTTGAACGCCAAATGTGATATTTTTCTCCTTCAGCACCAAGTTGATCATTCCATGTGATTAGAGTTTGGGACCCGCCAAGGAAGGTTGCTGTGACTTGTGTGGGTTCTGCTATCCAATCATAGAAGGCATTTTCATATATGGATGAACAGGATTGTGGCGGGATATCACGGTCATAAATTCCGTTCTTATCAACAGCCACAACGCAATAATGTGAAGTCCCTAGACGCCCTACTGGGAGGGTAAAGTCAAATTCACCAATCTCTTCTCCAACTAATCCAATTTGCTCGGCGCCAAATTGATCTGTGCGATTTATTGGTTCACCTGAGCTGTAAATGGCATAATTTTCCCCATCTTCATTAGACAAGTCTTGCCAAGTAACTGTGGTAATTCCATCGCCTGTAGATGGGTTTGACTGGAAGTTTGCATTTACTGAGGAAACAGGGCTTGGTGGCATATTGTCTTCGACAAATGGACCTGATAACGCATTATTAGACAAGAACCGAATATCTTCGTAAACTTGCCCTTCTTGTAAGTAGTTTGGCAGGGCATAAGTTATCGCGTAATAGACTTCACGATCCGTATTTAGGGGTATTTGAAGTTGATATGTTGAGATACCTGCGGACAACTCTGCTACAGGAGTTGCACTAGCGAGCACTGTTTGACTTGTATTACGGTTAATTGGTGAGAAGGATTGCCAAATTCTGGTCTGATATGCGTTTTCGCCGGTCTCAGGCAGGATGAAGAAAATATCATTATAGTTAATCCATGAAAGCGTAGTAATACTTGTTGTTGGATTAAAATTGGCTTGTAAATTATACGGCGATCTTATCGGCGTGGTAGATTCAATTGTTGCCTCATAAGTTGCAGATTCATTGCTGATAAGACTATCATAGGTGGACACGGAGTTATCTTGTGCGGTAATTGAAGTGGTAATTCCGTAATAGAATGAATCATTGGTACCAGGCGCTACTAAGTATGAGAAACTGTGACCTGGATGGGAGCCATTAGCCCCTCCAAGACAGAGATATTTTACCGAGTAAGTCTCACTGTCACAAGCATCAACTTCGGCAACTAAAGTAGCATTAACTACATTCTGGGAATCAATAATTTCAGAATGTCGATAGACCTTGTAAACCGCATTAAAGAAATTGTCAAGTGCATTGGGCTGATCTAGACTATCGATGTTACGCCAAGTAATCGTTGTTAACTCTGTAGCACTATCAAAATCTGCTGATATGTCTTGTGCCTGTAGGTGATACAAATCGCCCGTATCTAGGTTACTTGCATTGGTTATTGGCAAGGTGGAAAAACCCATCAATAAAATCAATAGCGTAGCAATGGCTCTCCCATTATAAGCCTTGGACCTGCCCCTCATCACACCTTTCTAGCATGCAACCGTTAAGAGCATACCGCTATTTTTTCAACAAATAATACCGATTTTAAGACAAACCTGAAAACGTCAAATCATTCTTCATTGCCCATTTCGGGTTGAGGAAGTGGGTCATCTATGTCAATTTGAGTGATTTGCTGGCGGGCTTGAATAAATCGTATCAGGAATGTCCAAATTCCGCCGATTGCAGAAATGAATACAACAATACTCAGCGGATTAATTTGAATATGGTCAAATAAGCCGGGGTAATTGCCCCAGTCATAATTATCATTGTAAACTAATATGCCCATTACAAATATTGCAACTATGCTCAAGATTGTTCTATCAGCGCGAGAAAACCCACGATAGTTGCGAGTTCCGGCAACTGCCTGAGCCTGGGTGCCCATGTATGAGCCAAGCAGAGTGAACCAAGCCGCGGCGAGACCCAAGACGATGTCATCAACAAAAATAGAGGCTGAAATACAAATAATCCAAACGGCATCGAGTAGACGATCAAAGGTGTGGTCAAGATAATCTCCCCATCTAGTAACTCTACCAGTAGCTCTTGCAACCGGCCCGTCTAGTCCGTCCAGTGCCATCGCTAGAGTGATTAACGTTCCACCGCCAAGTAGCATTGCAGCCCCGAAATCATCAGCAGATGCCAAGTAAACAGATAGCCCCCCAAGTATGCCGATTGGCAGGGCAATCCAAGTGATCGCCGCTGGACTCATCCAAGACATTGCCTCGACAATAGGAGTTAATGTTCGCTCCCAAACCTTACGTAATTTCTCTAGAGCCATATCCCTTACCAAACCGTTCCACTTCAATAAAGGGGTTGATTGTTACGGCTGAAAGATTGCAAAATGTGGCGTTAATTTACTCTGCCAACCAATCGATTCTAGTTTGTATCGATTCTTGACTGTGACCATCGTTTATCCATTCAATAATTTTCTCATAGGTCTCATTAGGGTCGCAATTTGTCGTATCCAACTCTAAGATTGGTTGGTCAAGTTCAAATTCAAGTATCTCAGACCATGTGCCAGCAATCATTTCCCATTCCACGTTAGCGGTTATTTTTTGCTCACTGTAACCTCTTTTGACTAACCTTTCACGTAATAAAGATGGATTGCACCTCAACATGACAATCGCATCAACATCTAGTAAATGAGACAGATGACCATCAACAATCGTCTCATCTAATGATTCTGATTCAAATTGTTCAGCTAATCGATGAATGTCAATATCCATGCTTTGCGTTGATTCGTCAAAGTCACCCTCGCAGCCATACTGTTTGGCTAGTTCTTTTACCGAAAGAATTGTGAAATCGCCCTTAGAGAACAACTCCACAATCGTAGTTTTTCCAACTCCAGGAGTACCGGTAATCGCGATTATGGACATATTGCTCAAATCAACCGAAGGTGTATTGCTACAACTACTTTGGGCATTGAAATTGTAATTACCAAGTCATCAAATGATAGAAGGGTATAGGATTAACATCACCATGTTTGGAATGAATGACCCCGCACAAACTTTGATGCAACTTGAAAGTTATATCAAAGATGGTCGGTTTGAGATGTCAGAAGTGATGGCTACACAGTTTACTGAAATGTTTCTTAGCAATAAAAAAAGAACTCCTCAAGAACAGATTATGCTGGTAAGAGGATTACAAATATTATGCGATGTGTTAACCTTACGTCAAAAATACTCGCTTGCTGTTACCGCCGCCAAAACATTGTTGCGGGAGCGGAAAAAAGTTACTCAAGGAACTTCAAACATCGGCTTGATTCATACTGATTTGCATCGCTGCGCTAAAAGCCTAGCATTGGCGGGAAAAAGGCGCAAAGCAAAGGCATATTTTACCAA
Source organism: Candidatus Poseidoniaceae archaeon (assembly GCA_022425585.1). The sequence continues at coordinate 726 of JAKMFF010000012.1, read as the reverse complement.
AGCCAACAACTCCTCCAATGGTTGTGTTGCCGCTGCCGCAGATGGAGTAAGGTTTGTTATCAGTGATAAGAAAATGATTACTACATTTATTACTGCTTTACAAAATTCTGGCCCAGTAACAAAAAGTGGCCACCTGTTTTTAGTTGCGCCAAGTAACTTAACTCCAGTAGATGCTAGAGAAATCCTATCATTACTAAGTGACTCACAATTTGAAAATAACCCGCAGGCCTTAGAACAGGCAAGCAGGATATCACGGGAAATCGAGATGATTGAAAAAGGTGAGATGGCGGCCAATGCAAAATTGCAAAGTGCGCTTGACTCTCTAAAGCCAAAACATGACTATTACGAGTATAGTTGATGGTAACGAGGGATGGATTTGAACCATCGATCTCCGGGTTATGAGCCCGACGGGATATCCAGACTACCCCACCTCGTTATACAAAGCGCCAGCATTCCCCATTTTCAAACCACCGCTTGGTGAAACAAACCAATTTACTGACAAATCTGCTCAATAATAACAATGATTGGCATTGACTTATCTACTCAGGCCCCCCACATAGTATTCATGGGGAATGTGGCTAAACGAGCGGTTTTACTAAGTTTGCTGATTGCTTCTGCCTGTTTAGCAGGGTGCACCAGTGATGAGGATTCGTCTGACAATGATTCGGCAATTGACCTAGTGGTCTACTACGATGCCACATCGGGAATGATTCAAGAAAATATTCA
>JAKMFF010000141.1 GCA_022425585.1 Candidatus Poseidoniaceae archaeon | reverse complement strand
GTACACGGGTGAGTAAAAAACTGAAATTGTCACCAAATTTCGACCCAATATCAAAAAATAACGTGAGTATTATTTTACCGGATATCGGCGGATATTGAGTATTTATGTAGTTAATATGTTTAGCAACAGACATGGATTGGACTTTTATCATTGGTTGTTGCGTCAGTTTCGCTGCTGGTTTTCTAACCAAAGATTTGTTTGAACTTATCTTCGACCAAAAGCAAATGAGTGATGAGGAATGGGAAGAAGAGCAAAAAAAGCGTGGCAATATCAAAGAATAAAGGTGATATTATGCAAAAAGAAAACAAAAAAAACTATGTCATGGTTCATGATGAGAATTCTTTGACTTCCGATGAAATAATGGAACGGGATAAATTCTACTGGTTAGGCTCAGAACTTTGGGGGATATACCAGTTTGTTTACATCAGCATTTTTCTCTATCTCGTTGGTTCAGGCATGTCATATATCTTTGGTTTTCCGTTTTTACCTTGGATATTCTAGGTTGAATCGAAGATGATTCCCAAATGAGTCGTTAATCATAAAGCGCTGACTGTTTATTTACGAAAACATGAGCCTATGTACTATTGTGTTGGCGTATCGGCCATGATTACCGCCCACCTTACGGCGCTCAGAGCGTCAATCAGGACTTTGCTCTTGATTGGAGGATTAGCCACAGTGGGAGCGGGCGTTATGACTTTGGGTCTAGGAATGGATACGCCTTGGGCGCCTTGGGAAAGGCAATCTAATACCAGATTTCCTCCCCTACTATTCACCCTGGCAAGTTTCGTAGCTACCGTTGCCTTTTGTGCAACTACGGTTGTCTTCCACACCTTGCTGAAGATGGTGACAAACAACACTGACATGTGGTGGAGGGGCAGCGGCGTCCTGTTTTTGCTCACCTATGGGACATTCTCTTTTAGTTCACAGACATTTGAGGCGGCTATAATGCTCAATATTCTGCATTTAATCGTGGGCCTTCCAGCCCTCACACTTCTGCCAAATGCTGGTCGAAACTAGCGACATTTTCCCAATTAAAAGAAGATGTAGAATACTATTATTTTTTAGTTAATCGAGGGAAAAGAGCAGGCGTATTGTCTCGATATTTCTGGTATTCTATGTCATCTGACCACTTTTCTAAAGCTCGTTTATCGAGTATGGGAATTCCGCTGAGTTTGGTTAACAGCAGATAAATGAATATCGGCGATATCCAAGCAAAGCGTTCTAGACCGGTAAAGCAAGATATTCCAAAGCAGGCGATTCCAGTCCACAGAAGGATCTCTCCTAAGTAATTAGGATGTCTAGAGTAAGACCACAAACCGCTGTCGATCCATTTGCCCTGATTATTAGGTTCTTTATTGAACGCCGTTTTTTGGTTATCGGCTACTACCTCAATACCAAATCCTAGTAACCATATTGACAATCCTACAGCATCCCATATCCCTAATGCAGGTGCTGAATCTGCTTGACTGTTGATTACAATAACTGCTATCATAGTCAGAAACACCCACAAGCCTTGAATGGTCCACGGTACAAGAAATCGGATCGGCGATGTTTTAAGCCTATCAAAGCGTCCATCTTTTCCGGTTCGATGAATCCTAAAATAAAGGAAACTGGACAGGCGCAAAGCCCAGATGACAACCAGTACACTGACGATTAGTTCTCGCAAACTCGGCCCTTCAGACTGTGATCCTGCCCACAGGCTAAAACCTACCACTATGAGATAAGTCAAGCCACCGGTTAAGTCGTAGAAGCGTTCAGTTTTGGCCATCGATGCTGGTATCCATGCTATCCATTGAACGCCGATACAAAGCACTGCACAGTATAATACAGCAGAGTATCCGTTTAAGATGACTGAATTATTTTCAACAGCGGTAACTATCAAAGAGACGATGATAAACGTGGACGCTACAACGATGCTTGTTAATCGCAAATCTTGACGAGTAGAATCCATTGCTATCGCTTATTCTAGTATCGTCATCTTGTTAATAATTATGTTTGCTTATCCAAACAATGGGTAATCCTTGATTCGTACTACTCCAGTTTTATCGAATAAAAAGAACAACTATGATTTTAATTAATCGTATATTCTCGGGATGATATGGCTAAGAAGAAGCAATTGCAAACCTTTTACAAAGAATTGAGTAGTGATTAATATTGTTTTCAGAGGGTTAAACAGCTGAACCAGACATTACATGTAGGGCTTACACAAGGACTATTCCTACGTCACGTTTGCCGTATTGATGGAGAGAAATAGACTCCGAATTTGGCCGGGTTTTACAAGATGATAATAATTTTTGATTTCCTAATTATTAGGTTTCTTTAAATTGTTATTAATTTCCCCCGCGCCATGGCAATCGAAGTGGAAGCAGTCGAGGCGCAAGAAATTAGAACTCTAGAAAATGGCCTCGAGCCCTACAATACCATCGTCATAGGAGCCGGTACGGCAGGCGTTGGGGTGACAATAGCTCTACAACATGCAGGGGTAGAAGATTACCTCTTGGTCGATAGAAATGAAGTTGGCTCTTCATTCGCTGCATGGCCAGAAGAAACCAGATTCATCACCCCTTCATTCCCGAGCAACTCTATTGGAATGCTCGATTTAAATTCCATAGCAATTGGTGTATCTCCAGCCTACAACATGAAGGTTGAACACCCTACTGGGGCCCAATATGCCGAGCACTTGCAAAATCTAGTAAATTACTTTGAACTAACAACCCTTACCCAGACTAACATAACAAACATAGAGAAAAATGGTGATGTTTTCCATCTAAAAACCGACACTATGACCTTAGTGGCCACCAATGTCATTTGGGCTGCTGGGGAATATCAGTATCCATCACAAACCTCGTTTACCGGCAGTGAATTAGGCCGTCACAATTCAACTGTGGCCAAATATGGCGACTTAGAGGGTGATGATTACCTTATCATTGGTGGCTATGAAAGTGGTATCGATGCGGCATATCACCTTGCTAAATGTGGTAAAAAAGTCAAAGTTTTTGACATCAATTGTCCATGGGGCGATGAAAGTTCTGACCCAAGTATTTCATTATCGACTTTTTCCTATGAACGCATGCAACATCCAAGTTTTGGAGAAAATGTAGAATTGTTTTCCGAAACGACAATCAAATCAATTACTTTTGATAATGACATGTATGAGCTTACCACTGAAGATGGACGATCTTTCAAATCAAAAACTCAACCACTAATGGCAAGCGGATTTGAAGGTGGCCACAAATTTGTTGCCCATTTGTTTGAACAAAGGGAAGACGGTTTCCCATTGCTTACTGAGCGTGATGAATCGACAATCGTACCTGGTATGTTCCTTTGTGGCCCAGCAGTACGTCACAAGAGCGAGGTATTCTGTTTCATCTACAAGTATCGCCAGCGCTTTGGGATTGTGGCTGAAGCAATCGCCTCTTCGCTTGACATACCTACTGAGGAATTCATTACCGCATACAAGGGCTGGGGCATGTACTTAGACGACTTATCTTGTTGTGGGCAGGAGTGCTTGACTTGCTAAACTTAGAAAAAATGAGAACTTTTGAATGGCTTGGGCAAACTGCTGCTAGCCTGTGCTGGATCACCAGTGTTTTTGTTTACGAAAGCGATGTTAGCCTCTGGGGTAATGGAGATTGGCTGCAACTATTTGCCGCATCTTGTTGGATGTTGTCCAATATTGCTGCAGTATTAACAATTAAAGGGTCTTAATATGGAAGCAGTCCTTCATCCGGCTAGTCAAAACGACTACGAGGATAATGACTTTATTTCCCAGGCAATTTCCCTTTTGAGTCAACAAATTTGGTGCTGGGGTCGAGATATCCGTCGGAAACAAGGAAATTGGCTACTTGAACTTGGCTTTGAACGGGTCAGACCGCCAGCAGGTATGGAAATAGAAGACAGCGTGTATACTCTCAAATTAACTGAAAATCGCTCGATAATTTTGCGTGGGTTCGGAGTATATTACTGCGACAACGCCCACGGAGCAATATTTCTACCGCGCTATGAATTTATCCCGGGGTACACAGAAAATACCACGCTCGAACAACCGCTTTGGAGTTCTGATGAACTGCCAGAATTGTATTTTCCAACAGAGTCTGAATGGGACAGGTACACCACTATGTTAGCAGATTTAGTAAATTGGATACAGATTTATGAACAAACAGTTATTGAAACACATGGAATTGATTATCGTATATCGACTCTTACAGAGTGGGATAATGGTGAACGGAAAGTAACTGCTCCCCAAGAGGTTATTGGTGAATGGGAAAAAATTGGCGTAATAATTTCCAAAATGCAGTATGTTGATTTTGAATAAATAGGAGTTAGGGGTAATTAATTCAAGTTTTGATTCCGATTAAGTAGTGACTTAGTGATTAATTGAGTTATTGCAACTATGCCAAATATACAAGCTGCTACTAGGGCAATCATTGAACCGCCACCGGTGTCAAGTTCTGCTGACAAATAGATGCCTAGTATTACTGAGATTAGCCCAATAAGTTGAGAATACAATATGCATTCCCGATAACTTCGACCCAGTAGTTGTGCTGTGGCTGCTGGCGTGACCAATAACGCAGTTACCAGTAATGCGCCAATTATTTTGACCATGGCAGTGACTACTGCTGCGATAAGAACGCTAAAGAAAAGACCAATGCCTCTTACCGGTATTCCCTGAATCTTGGCGGCTAAAGGATCTATGGCAATCGCCAACAATCCATGTCTTAGCACAAATAGTGCAGCAAATGAAAACAAGCTTATTGTGGTAATTAAATCTAAATCATCAGAACTTAATGTATACAAGGTACCGTAGAGATATCCCTCAACAGTACTGGTGATTCCGACTTGAGTCAATTCAATGGTCCCAATTAATGGCAGAGAGAAGGTTATCTCAAGGCGCAGAATCACTAGGCCTAAGGCTAACATACCCGTAGAAAATATGGCAATTGAAGCATCCCCGGTCAGTATGTCTCTAGCCTGCAACTCATGAATCAATACAGACGCAATTACTGCGAATAATAGCGCATACCACAGTGGTGAGGTAGACCCCAGCACCAACCCAACAGCGATACCACCAAACGAGACGTGCGCTAATCCATCTCCAATTAAGGCGAGGTTTCTTATCAATAAGAAACAACCCAAAAAGGCCGAGACTATGGTAACCAAAATTGCCGCAATTAGCGCCCGCTGTAGAAGTGTTAAAGTGAAAAATGAGGGGAATACTTCACCTGGCATGTATGGTGCAATGCCCTCTAGCAAAGGAGAGACCAGTTCAAGGAGAGATTCACCAATCGCTGGAAGACCCATCATTCTTCCTCCAAACATACTGCGCAATCACTAGCGTCAATATTGTGTATGTCATCATGTACTGGTTTAATGCCTCGTAATTCTGCGATGATGTTTAGATCGGGGAATTGCTCTGTTTTACCATCAAACTGTATGGTTTCTTCCAAATAAATCATTCGATGAGTTGAACGACGCATGGCAGTTATATCATGGGAAACCATGAGAATGGTCGTACCAGTTTTGTGAGTTATCCCGTCTAAAAACTTCAATAATGCATTCCTAGAGTCACGGTCGATTCCCACAAGAGGTTCGTCAAGCAGAATAAATTCTGCTTTAGAGGCAAGCGCTCTAGCAATAACTGCCCTTTGGCGCTGCCCACCTGATAGTTTGCTTATGCTGGTATCAGCATGTTCTTGTAAACCAACTAGGTTTATCGCTTCATTAACATCATCAATATTTGACCGCCTCAAGAACAAGTCAAGTCCTTTCAAGGTCCCTAATCTTACTAATTCTCTAACTGTTAGACGGATATTTGTTGGCAGATTTGATGCTGCTTGAGAGACCCAGGCGATTCTACCTTGGAGTTTCTTTGAGTTAGGCTCTTGACCGTATATTTTTACATCCCCAGTAAATGGCTTTAAGATGCCAAGTATGGTCAAAATAAGGGTCGTTTTACCACTGCCGTTTGGCCCAACTAAGCCTACGAATTCTCCTTGTTTTATCGACAGATCTATGTCCTTGATGACTAAAGCTCCAGACCTTTTTACGCTCAGGTTGCTAACCTGTAGTGAACGTCTAGAATCGGGATTTACCCGCGAATTTTCTAGGCTTGCCAATTTGTCACCATCCGACAGACCATATACGCATGGCTTTTAATTCACTCTTTGGAATTAAGCATCAAGCAGTACATTCCAAGCCAGCTTTTAGATTTTCGAAGTTCTTTTCCATCAATGAGGCGTAGTTGTCAGTTGGGTCTTTTGGAGCCATTTCCATTGTGTAAAGGTACTTTACGCTCACACCTGTAGGCATTGTATCAGAGACTGTTTGTTCCACAATACTCTGCACTGCCTCGGTAGAAGTGTATTCTTCAATGTAGAACACTGTAATTCCGTTTTCATTGATTTGGTCTACTACCTTGATTATATCTGCTGCTGTAGGTTCTCCTTCAGGATCTAGTCCGTGAACTGTTACAAACTCTAGGCCGTATCTTTGCGACATGTATGAGTAAGCATTGTGATTTGCTGCAACTTTGTTAGTTGAGCAACTTGTTCCTGTTACAAAAGTAGATGCAAACTTCTCATCTAAACTATCTAGAGTTGCCATGAATTCTTCGGCATTATCAGTAAATTTACTGTCCATGGATGGGTACTCTGCAACTAGTGTTGCAAGAACTAGTTTGGCTTGTTCCTTGAATGCTACAGGGTCTAACCAGCTGTGTGGGTCAAAGGATAGGTCGGCACCTTCTTCTTCATCACTGTGTCCGGCCTCTTCGGTAGCGTTGCCGTTGTCGTTCATATGTTCATCGCCGTGATCGTCATGGTCGTCATGCCCAGAATGGTCGTCATGACCGCCTTCAGCCATTACGATGTAGAATTCTATGTTTGCTGGCATTGCAAAGCCATAATCACCCTCTGCAAGTACTTCAAGCACTGCATGGCCGACTAGTTTGTCACCGTGATCGTCATGGTCATCATGGTCATCATGTCCGTCATGGTCATCGTGTCCGTCATGGTCATCATGTCCGTCATGGTCATCGTCATCTCCCATGTCCATCGATTCTTCGAGTTCAGTGGCATTAATCATGCCGTCACTGTTTGTATCAAACATGTTAAACATCAATTCCGTCATTTCTGCTTCAGTCATTCCACCATTGTCGTCGTCACCGTGGTCGTCATGGTCGCCATGGTCGTCATGGTTGTCATGGTCGTCTTCTTCCATTCCTTCCATTCCTTCCATCATTTCCATGAATTCACTTAGGGATAATCCACCGTCTTCATCTTCATCAAATACTGAGAAGAGTAAATCTGTTGGGAACGCGTCTAGTGCATCATCCATGTCGTCAATAGATTGTATGAAAGTAGCAAGTTCTTCTAAGTTCAAGAAGGTATCATTGTTCGCATCAGAATCATTGAAGGCAGTCATCAACATGCCCATCATGTAATCATCCATTGCTTCTTCAAGAGCACTGTGTTCTTCGTGGTCATCGTCGCCATGGTCATCGTTGGAATCTACACATACTGCTTCTTGACAAGTTTCATCGCTGTCACAATCAGTATTTGCCTCACATGGCTCATCATGATGGTCGTCTTCAGTATTCCAAGTGGTCCAGAACTCATCCCAGGAAAGTTGGTTGTCGTTATTTGCGTCAGCCATTGAAAGTGCTTCTTCTGGAGTTGGCGAATCATCATGGTCGCCTTCCATCCACATGTAGCCTGCGTCCTCGCAAGCGTCCTCGGTTTCGTATTCGTCGTGGTTTTCGTGAGTGGTTGCGTCATGACAGTAATCGCCGTGATTATCGCCGTGTCCGTCATCTTCAATCCACATGTAACCGCTATCTTCACAAT
>JAKMFF010000138.1 GCA_022425585.1 Candidatus Poseidoniaceae archaeon | reverse complement strand
GAGATAATAGATGCCTCGGTGGCTTTGATTGACTTCTTCTTACGTCCAGATTTGTCGATTATCTGATTAATACTCCAAAGCATTTCTTCATCTTGAAACACATCACCTAACAAAAACACTTCATCATCATCGATGTCAAGTTCGACTCTTTTAGAGTTGGGCCCGTCGGTTAATATAAATGGAATTTTTATTGATAACGGCTCTCGAATTTGTAGATTGTAAACGTATTCGCACTCAATGCACTTGACGAGTAGGTCTTTGCCAGTGCCAACAGCCTTTTCTTTCAGTACCTGATGTTCGGTATATTCATCACATTCACTGCATATAGCCACATTTTCAACAACTTCTTCTGAGTCGTCTTCTGCTATGTCATCAGTCATGCTATCGACTCTCCCACAGCCCATTAGGTTTCAAGTAATCGCATGGAATATTTCGATACGAGAGTTCTTGAGAGGTGTACCATACGGGTTATCATGAGCGAAGATGCTGATACGATACCCAGTCGTAAAGACCTGCTCAGCCATTTACTTTCCAAGGCTAGTGAATTGCCACGCGACGAACCAATAATTGCCGCTAACATCAATGAGCAGTTACAACATATGGGTCTCTCAACATGGTCATTATCGGCGATAAGAAGAATTAGGGATACAGTATATCGAGTTAATCCAAAGAGCATTCTTGAAGTTGGTGCAGCAATTGGTCATCGTACAGCATGGTTGTTAGATTTATTCGAACAACATAACCAACCAAAGAGATTTGATATTGTCGAACAAGGGAATAAATTCGCGGTAATAATCAAGCGTTTAGTAGATAGGTATCAGGCTCCCGCATGGACTAATATTGTAGTTGGGGAGTTTTCTACGCTGTCTGCTGAGTCAATCGCCTGGAAGGCTGCAACAATTTCCGGTTTACAGTCTGGAGAATCACCTTTAGCCCATAGCTATGATGTTATTATCGTGGATGAGAAATTATCTAATTTGGCCAGTTATATGGAGAACTCTCTACAATTATTATCCAAGAATGGAATTCTCTTAACTACTGAACCACCAGTACCTTCCGGTGATATTGATGAGAATGATAAAGCAACGATGGCTATGGTTGATGGATTTAACGCTTGGATCGAATTGATTAAAAATTCTCAAAAGGATTATCACATTGCTTTTTGTCCAGTATTTGAGGCGACTATTGTGGCCTTTTTACCAAAATAATCAAGAAAAACTTTCCAGTAAATTGGCGATTTGTATCATCCCGTAACCATAGTCGTCATCATGACCGTCTTGAGTTGGCAATGGTTTTGCAGTATCCATTAATGCCTGCTTAATTTGAATAACAGTATCTGCGGATGCCTGACCCCCACTAGTGCCTAGTTCAGGATTTTGTTCGAGTAATAATGCAATTGCTCCAGTGACGTATACTGTGGCAGCACTGGTGCCATCGACTAATTGCCAGGTTCCTTGATTGTTAATTACCGGAACAGACTCGGCAGGAGCGACAATTTCTGGCTTCTGATGCGGTTCATTTCTGGGAAGGATTAATGGAAATAAATTGCCGTTATTATCTCCAGTAGATGACCCGCTCCAATGTTCACCAGTTTGAGTAGTTCCGCCAACAGAAATTACTAGTCTTTCACTAGATGGGTGAGCTACATCACCATCATCATCAGGGCCACCATCATTGCCAGCAGCAGCAATTACCACGATTCCTAAATCTATTGCATCACTAGCCGCATCAGAGGAATCTCTGCCTGAAAATGGGTTAAAAGGAATCAGTCCCGGTGCACCACCAAGTGACAATGAAATGATTTGGACACCTTGATCTACGCACCAATCTATTGCATCAGCGACAGTTGAATCTTCTCCACTACCATTTTCTGACAAAGCCTTGGCAACTACTAAATCCACATTTGGCGCAACACCTTCGATATAGCCATTGCCTACTAAGATTCCAGCCATACTAGTGCCGTGTCCCTGATCATCATAAGCAGAATCTTGATTGCCAACAAAATCTCGCCATGCAACTAAATTAATTCCAGACAAATCAGGATGACTAGTATCTATTCCTGAATCAACAATGCACACCTTTACTCCAGTACCGTCTCCTCCCACTTCATCGATTTGGACTAGTTCTTGGTAAACTGATTGGGCTTCCAGTGCGTTAGAAGATGGTCGAACCCCAAAGGGATTTTCTTCGATTACTAGAGCAATTAGGTATCCTGTTGCTAGAATCACTGTTACGGCTAGAAGTATTCCTATTATCGGGCGAATTGAATCGTTATGCGATAGTATAGTTGCCTCTGGTATTTCATCGAAAGATTGGTTGTCACTGGATGATTCCATAACTATCAACTGAATGCTTCAACTGCCTCACAAAATGTGTCCGCAAAAAGTTTTACTTCTTCTTCGGTGTTGTAAAAGTAGGCTGAAGCCCTAAGGGAGCCGTTTTCAATCCCTCGAGAATTAAACCATGAATGTACACAATGCTGGCCACTTCTTACCATTACACCAGCCGCTTCATCAAGCAGTAATGCGATATCATGGGATGGTAATTCCCCCATCAAAATGGAGCAAATACCGCCCCTTTTACTGGCATCTTCAGGACCAATTATTTCGATTGCATCCAGATGTTTAATCCGCTCGGTGATTATTGTGTTTAATTTTATTTCATGTTCATGAACATCATCCATGTTTAATTTACTCAGGTACTCAATTGCCTTACCACTGGCAATCATGCCGGCAAAGTTACCAAGTCCACCTTCAAATCTTGACGGTGGTGCTGCCCACTTAACCGAGTCATAATGAGCCGTCTCCACGGTTTGTCCACCAGACTGAATCGATCTTAGAGAGTCAAGTAATTCATATCGACCCCATAGTCCACCCATGCCAGAAGGACCACACATTTTGTGGATAGAAAATGATAGGAAATCAATATCTAAAGCCTGAACATCAACATTCATGTGCGGAGCTGATTGTGCTCCATCCACTGCAATTAAGGCGTCATAGCGGTGGGTGATTTCGGCTATTTTAGCAATAGGTATGTCGATGCCATCCAAGTTTCCAACATGGCTAAGAGACACCATTTTCAACCTATCTCCATGGTCATCACACAACTGCTCAAAATTTTCTAGATTAAACGTATTATCTGGATTGGATTTGACTATCACGTGTTCTATACCCTGTTCTTCAACAAGTTGTAGCCACGGAACTAGATTTGAATTATGCTCTCGATCACCGGTAATTACTACATCGCCTTCTTGCCAAGATATACCTTTAGCAATCTGATTAATCGAATGGGTAGTATTCCGGCTAAACACTACTTCATTAACAGATTTAGCATTGATAAAATCGGCAATTGACTTTCTTGAGTTAGACACCAATCTGGACACCTGTGTGCCATAACGGTGAACAGAACGTCCGCCACAACCTGGGTACATGCTGTAATAGTCACTAATTGATTTTATCACAGAATCCGGTTTCAATGTTACACAAGCATTGTCCAAGTAAGCCGGTGCATCTTCTTGACGAAGTGTGGGGAAGTCCTCTCTTAGGTGTGAGTAGTCCATCACCAAGCCTCCGTATCAGGTATAGTATCAACATATGGAATGTTGGTATTACAAGACTGACAATTGAATCTTGAAGGATGTTCGTCGCCACAAGTTAGGCATACCGAACCAATTACCCCAAAGGTTTCACAGGCAGGGTTTTTACATGGTACAGCGATTTGACCATCCAGTTGAAGCGATACTTCTACTGCAGCAGAGCATTCAGGACATTTGGCATCAGCAGCCAAATTCAACTGACCTTGCTGCATTTCGATTTCTGCAGTTAAGGCAGCAGAGGTACTAATTTTGGCAGTAATCCCCAACATTCTTTGAGGATACCAGATAAGTCCAAGGAATAATGGAATTACCAAAATACCAGAAGTGATGTGAAGGAATAAGGCAAAATAGTCATCATTATTTCTTGTGGCAATGAAATTAACCCCACTCCATGCGGAGATAAATGCCGCAGAAAACCATCCAAGAAGTACTGCTCCCCATCCATTTAACGAGTACTCATACATGTTTTGCTCCATTACTCTAACATCTTCATGGACATGATGTATTTGTACGTACAAGTCTCTTGTGTCAGTTACTGCTTTCCAAAAGAAGTATGAGAAAAAGACCACTACAAGCATTATCAATGTTCCGTACATCATGTCAGACAGCGATGATCCCTCGGGGAAATTTTGATTTTTTTGATGGAAGAATACGTTAGCTAATATCATACCATTCCATAATAGCATTAGGGTAATTGAGTGAATGCGCATAACTGGAAATTCAACCCAGACAAAGTACATGAAGACTATCCATGCAGCAATAGAAAGTAACATCTGGAAGAACGAAAACGAGCCTATGCCAAACAAACCATCCATTCCTCTGATACTCGTATCTCCTCCAGAGATTACATCAGTAGAAAGAGAGCCCAGCACAAATGCTATGATTCCAAATCCTGCCATTAGGTAGTATTCTCGCTTCCAACTACTGGCTGCAAGCATAATCATAAACTTGCATTGCTTGCGAATTTCGTCTATTTTACCAAATATTGGATGAATATTACTAGCCTGACGGCTCAGGGTAACATCTCGTAATTTAAACGGGATACCATCTTTGTCCTTAGCCACACCTGACTCAGCGGACGGCTCGCTCATACTAGCCCCTAAGCAACTCACCTATGAGTTCTTTCGGTTTTACGACTAAAATTTCTAGGCGAGAATGTTAAACGGGAAGTAGGCCACGGCGCAGATAAGCCGAGATCGCATAGCCTGGTAGTGCGCGCGACTGGAAATCGCGTGGGATCTTCCCTCGGGGGTTCAAATCCCTCTCTCGGCGCCATGACGTAACCGAAATTATACGCTGGAGCCACTGGCGAGATTTGAACTCGCGACCTCCTCATTACCAATGAGGTGCTATACCCCTAAGCCACAGTGGCGCAAAGGCAGCGAAATGCACGATGAATATAACGCTTCGTCAAATATTTAGGTTAAGAAAAGTGCATTTTCACCTCCTTGATAGCCTCAAAGATTAATAGGCTATTTTATTGAAAAGAGGATAAGGAAGGCAACTTCCTTGGATGGGATATGATGGGAATCAGTTTAGAAAACAAAGTAGACATGAAAAGTCGGATGAAAGAATTACAATCACAAGTAGACGAGCTAAAAGAACTTGTCAACACGTTACTCAGCGTTATTTGTGAAGAGCCAGATGGAGTACACACCGGTGCTGCACCAACTATACCTGGTCAATCACACACTAAATTTTGTATGTGATTTAGCCTTTAATTACAATATTTGGGCGCATTCTTACCACAGGTCTTGCTAGACCTGCACGGCTAGTCAAATCGATTACTTCATCAACATCTTTGTAAGCATCTGGTGCTTCTTCTGAAAGTACGTTAGGTGTTGATGCATGGATTCGTATTCCCGCATCTTCAAGACGCTTTTTTAGCGCTTTACCATCAATAGTTTTCTTGGCTTTAGTTCTTGACAATGCTCTGCCTGCCCCGTGGCAAGAGGAGCCAAACGCTTGGTTCTGACCGGTTTGTGGCCCAGCCATAATCCATGACCCAGTACCCATATCACCAGGTACCAATACTGGTTGGCCAGTTTGCTGGAAACTTGCTTCAATATGTCCACTGTCTCCAGCAAATGCTCTAGTCGCACCTTTGCGATGAACCGCACATTGGCAGTTTTTGCCGTGCAAATTATGGGTTTCGATTTTAGCGATGTTATGAGCCACATCATACAAAGTCCTTGCTTCACCATCAATGCCCATTTCTAATTTCAATACCTCTCTTAGTCGATGGGCTAAAGCACTACGATTAGCAAAAGCAAAATTTGCTGCTGCATTCATTTGGTTAAGGTAGTCTTGTCCGGCTTTTGAGTGCATAGGCGCACAGGCTAGTTGTCGGTCAGACAAAGTGAAGCCATATTCTTCTGAGTGCCATCCATCAGCAGTCTTGCGATATTTTTGCTCTAGTTTTCTAGAATGCTCACTGCATACTTGATGACCTAGTCCTCTTGAACCAGAGTGAATCATGGCTAATAATTGCCCTTCATACAGGCCCCATTGTTTTGCAGTTTCTTGGTCAGCAACTTGCTCAACCGATTGTAATTCCATGAAATGATTGCCACTACCTAGAGTTCCAAGCGCCCTAAGTCCACGCTCTAATGCTCTAGAAGACAGGTCGTTATCCTCCACTTCTAGGAGCCCATTAGATTCCAGTACCGCAAGGTCCTCATCATAGCCAATACCTAATTCAATTGCTGCTTGAGCACCACCTTGAGTGAGTTGTTTAATTTCAGCCATATTGATGTCAAGTCCGCCCTTACCAGAAGCACCGGCTGGGATTCTGCCGGCGATCCTGCCGCCGAGTTTTTTGATGTTTGGAATATCATCGATAGTTGCCTCTAGTGCTAAAACTCTGACTCCGCAGTTTATG